>JAGUYA010000157.1 GCA_020061545.1 Candidatus Omnitrophota bacterium | reverse complement strand
GGCAGTGGATTTGGCAGGGAAGACCGATTTAGAAGAATTAAGTGCAATTATAAATAATTTGTATATTTTAATTACTAATGACGGAGGGACGCTACATATTGCAGTGGCATTAGGTAAAAAGACCGTTTCTTTCTTTGGTCCTGTTGACCCTAAAGTATATGCCCCCTATCCTGCCGATGAAAAGCACCACATTGTTTTAAGAAGAGACTTGGAATGCAGCCCTTGCTATATTAAATTTCATCTTTCTGGTTGCAAGAGAAATAAAGAGTGTTTAGAAACAATCGATGTCGGTTGGGCATTAGATGCGGTGAGTAAATTATTATAAAGAAAGGAAAATATTTCTATGAACAAAATTCCCATATTAGACCTGAAAAAACAAATTGCACCCATACGCAAAGAACTGGATGCAGCGATTAAGCGTGTAATTGATAATACAAATTTTATCCTGGGTGAAGAAATCAAAGATTTTGAACATGAGGTGGAAAAATACTGTAATGTAAAATATGCTATTGGAGTTTCCAACGGAACCGATGCTATAAAGTTATCTCTCCGCGCATTAGGTATTGAATGCGGCGATAGGGTATTATGTCCTGCCTTTACTTATTACGCGACAGCCGGAGCAATAACCAGTATGGGAGCAATTCCGGTATTTGCGGATATTGACCCTGAAACGTATAATATATCTGTTGAAAGTATAGAGAAAGTTCTGAAAAAGAATTCTAGTAAGAAAATTAAAGCCATCATGCCCGTACATCTTTACGGTCAATGCGCCGATATGGATGGTATCCTGAGGATAGCGAGAATTTACAGATTAAAAGTTATTGAAGATACAGCTCAGGCCTTCGGAACAGAATACAAAGGCAAAAAAGCCGGGACAATGGGTGATTGCGGTGCAGTGAGTTTTTTTCCCGGAAAAAACCTGGGTGCATTTGGAGATGCGGGCATGGTTCTCACTAACACTGAAGTTGCCGCAGAAAGAATTAAAATCCTAAGAAATCAGGGGAATAAAGATAAGTATTATCATTTAATGCTGGGATATAACAATCGCATGGATACCATTCAGGCTGCTGTCCTAAAGGTAAAATTCAAATATCTTGATTCTTGGAATAAAATAAGACAGAAGAATGCTGAATATTTTAATCAACAGCTTAAAGGTTTAAATATTAAACTTCCGTTTGCCCCTGAGTATACCACTCACATTTATCACCAATATGTCTTGCGCCTAAATTCGCCAAGCGCCCCATTAATTGAGCATTTAAGAAATAAAGGCATAGATGCGCGGGTTTATTATCCGGTTCCGTTGCATCTTCAGAAATGCTTTAAATATTTAAATTACAAAAAAGGCGATTTTCCTGAATCCGAGAAAGCATCCTTAGAGACTATAGCAATACCGGTATATCCGGATTTGACCAGGCAAGATTTGGACTACATTATTGCTTCTATAAGAGAGTTTTTACGATGATTAACCTATCCGTGGTGGTATTAACTAAAAATGAAGAGAAGAATATTCAAAGGTGCCTGGAGTCTGTTGCGGGTTGGGTGAATGAAATAATAGTAGTGGATGATGGAAGCACCGACCGGACAGTTGATATTGCCAGTAAATATACTGATAGAATAATCATCAGAAAGATGGATATTGAGGGTAAACAGAGGAATTTTGGCTATGCCCAAGCCAAAAATTTATGGGTCTTGAGTTTAGATGCCGATGAATTAGTTACCGAAGAGCTTAAAAATGAAATTAAAGACGCGCTAAATCGCCATACGCAATATAACGGTTTTACTATACCCCGAAAGAATTTCATTGGTGATTACTGGGTTAGATACGGGGGTTGGTATCCCAGCCCACAATTGAAACTTTTTAGAAAGGATAAATTCCGTTACGAAGAGGTGAGCGTGCATCCGCGCGCTTTTATGGATGAGCCTTGTGGGCATTTAAAATCCGATATAATCCATTATTCTAATAAGAATATCGCAGATTTTTTGAGCAAGCTTAATAATCAAACCACTAGAGAGGCCGAGAAATGGTTTGCTCAGAATAAACCCATGCGTTTAGGCAGGTTCGTCTGGCGAGCATTGGACAGATTTATACGCACATATATAGGAAGGAAGGGTTACAAAGACGGTTTTATAGGATTTGTGGTCGCCTTTTATGCTGCTTTATATCAATTTATTAGTTATTTAAAGTATCGTGAATTACTTTTAGAGAGAAAGGAGAAAGGGAACAAATGAGGATACTCGTTACCGGTGGGGCGGGCTTGGTCGGAAGCCATTGTGCTGAATTTTTTGTATTGGATAACCCTAAAAATAAAGTTATTGTTTTAGATAATCTGATGCGTTCACAGATTTTTGGTTATGATAAAGCATCGGTAGAATACAATTGGAATTATTTAAAGAAATTTAAGAACATCGAGCGAATTAAAGGCGATGTGCGTAATGATAGAGACGTTGCTAAGGCAATTGGTCGAGGAGTCGATGTTTTAATTCATACTGCTGGTCAACCCGGAGTTCCTTCCAGCGTGCGTATGCCAAAAGAGGATTTCAGTATCAATGCCTATGGGACGCTTAATGTTTTAGAAGCAGCGCGGAAGAAATCAAAAGATACTGTGGTTATTTATACTTCGACGAATAAAATTTATGGCGAAAATGTGGATAAGATTCCATTAAAAGAATTAGATAAAAGATATATTTATGATGATGTCAAAGGAGTGTCTGAGGAAATGTCCACAGATTTAACCGGGCATACGCCTTATGGAGTTTCTAAGTTAATAGGAGATTTATATACCCAAGAATATAGCTATATATATAAGATGAGGACTGCAGTATTCCGTATGAGTTGCACGTACGGTACGCGGCAATTTGGACTGGAAGAGCAGGGTTGGGTCGCCTGGTTTATTATTGCTACGCTTTTTAATCGGCCGATTACCATTTATGGTAACGGCAAGCAAGTGCGCGATATGCTTTATGTTGACGATTTAGTAGAAGCATTTCATTCTTTTATCAACAGCAACTTGGAAAGAGGACTTTTTAATATCGGCGGTGGTCCGCATAATACCATTTCTCTTTTAGAATTTCTGGATGAATTAGAGAGATTAACAGGAAAAAGGCCAAAGGTAAACTTTGCAGATTGGCGACCGTCAGACCAAAAAGTCTACATTTCAGATACTACAAAATTAGAAAAGACCCTCAACTGGAAGGCCAAGACCACAGTTTCGGAAGGCATAAAGAAGTTACTCGATTGGGTGAAGAGCAATGAAAGTTATTTTTCTAGATAGAGACGGTGTGATAAATAAATATCCCGGTGATTCGGATTATGTAAAATCCTGGAGTGAATTTCATTTCCTTCCAGAGGTAAAATCCAGCCTCGGGAGACTGAATAATAAGGGATTTCAGATTTTTATTGTTTCTAATCAGGCAGGCGTTTCTAAGGGAATATACCCTCAACAAATTCTAGATTTGATTACTAAAAATATGCTCCAGGAGTTAGATGACTATAATATCCATATTGCAGGAGTCTATTACTGTACCCACCGCGATGAAGATAATTGTTCCTGTCGTAAACCCAAGACAGGCCTCATTGATATGGCAGTGGCTAAACTTAAAGATGAAGGCCTAGAACTAGAACTTAAGCAAAGCTATTTTATCGGAGATACAATTAGAGACATAGAAACCGGGAAAACTGCGGGTCTAAAAACCATCCTGGTTTTCTCTGGTAAAGAGAAACCGGATAATAAAAATAAATGGTCTATCCTTCCTGATTATACTGCGCGAGATTTATCTAGAGCAGTGGATTTGATTCTTGGGGGTCTCTAAAGATTTATAGTTGGAGACCCCTAAAAAAGGTTTTTTAAGTTCTTATTTTAAATGAAAATAATTATTACTTATGCCTCTGCGGGTAGCGGACATCGTCGGGCAGCGCAGGCGTTATATAATTATTTTAAAAAATTTTGTCCTCACCACGATTTAC
The DNA here is from genome assembly GCA_020061545.1 of Candidatus Omnitrophota bacterium. Taxonomy (GTDB): domain Bacteria; phylum Omnitrophota; class Gorgyraeia; order Gygaellales; family Profunditerraquicolaceae; genus JAGUYA01. The sequence goes on along the minus strand of JAGUYA010000157.1, from coordinate 2,264 downwards.
AAATAATAGATGCCCTCCAGAAATCTAACCCCCTGTTTAAAAACATTTATAGTTATGGTTATCCATTTTTAGTAAATCATGCCCTCTGGTTATGGCGGTTTAGTTTCTGGATAACCTACATTAGATGCCTTAGACCGATCACTAAAATTTTAGTTTTTATTATAAATCGGATAAACACAAACAATTTTGCGCAGTTTTTACTTCAAAAGAACCCTGATTTTATTATTTCAACCCATTTCTTCTCATCAGAAATTGTAGCGCATCTTAAAAAGAATCACAAACTCACTTCTAAACTGGTTACCGTAATCACAGATTTTGGCATCCATCCCTTTTGGATACTAGATGCTACTGATATTTATATTGTGGCTTCGGATTCAAGTCGCGAACAGCTAATTCTGGAAGGGGTAGAAGAGAGTAGAATACAGGTTTTAGGCATACCCATAGATTCAAAATTTTTAAACCGATATAACAAAAATATATTATATAAAAAGTTTGCTCTTGAACCGGATAAATTTACAGTTTTAATCGTTATGGGTTCCTTTGGTATAGGTAAGATTGAGAAAGTGGTTGATTTGTTGTATAAAGAAGCGCAGATTTTAGTTGTTTGTGCTCAGAATAAAATATTATATGCGAGATTAAAAAAGAGAAATTACGCAGGACTTAGAATCTTTGGATTTGTAGATAATATTCAGGAATTAATGGCGATCTCAGATATAATTATTACTAAACCAGGAGGCCTGACTATTTCTGAAAGCTTGGCCATGGGTCTATTACCTATCTTCATCACTGCTATTCCGGGTCAAGAAATAGAGAACGCTAAAATTTTAGCGAGAAAGTCTATCGGTATTAGCATTAAAGATGTTGCCTTAATTAGAGATATGGTTTTAGATTTTAAGAACCATCCGGATAAATTAAAGAGTATAAAAGAAAAAATTAGGCAAGAGAAAAAACCCTTTGCTACAAAGGATTTGTGTGATGTTATATGCCAAGGTAGTATTAGGTCTACCAGTTGAGGGACCTTTCGACTATAGCGTACCCGCCAGTCTTTATAGAAAAATAAAAGTAGGTATGCGGGTCTGGGTTCAATTCCGTACCCGGAAGATGTTAGGTTATGTAGTAAAACTTACCCGACGAACAAATATCCAGAATATAAAACCAATATTAGAGATAATCGATGAGTCGCCCATATTAGACAAAAATACGCTTTTACTTACCAAAGAGTTATCTAATTATTACGGTTGTTCTTGGGGAGAGGCGGTTGAGACAGCATTACCAGAAGGTTTGAGGAAAGGCAAGGTAGTATTTACGTCTAATCCATGCGTACCTAAGTTACAACAAAACTTTCCAAGGGTATCTAATAATGAAATTTTGCTAATCCATGACTTAAATAGAACTAGTCGCTGGGATATATATATCCAGGAAATAAAAAATACCCTGGATAATCATAAATCGGTCATAATTTTATTACCAGATATAGATTTGGTTATGAAAACAAAAGAGATAATCCAGACCAAAATCGGCCTATCTGTATCTGTAGCAGTTTTATATAGACAGCAAAAGCAGGAATTAAGACAGCGGTCTGATGTTAAAAATGGAAAATTTAATATTATAATTGGGACGCGTTCCGCTATCTTTGCACCGGTTAATAATCTGGGCCTAGTAATTATAGACAAAGAAGAAGATTCGGTTTATAAACAAGACCAAGTGCCGCATTACAATGCCAGGGAAGTTGCCTTTATGCGTATAAATATTGAGAAGGCAAAACTTATATTAGGTAGCACCTCGCCATCTTTAGAAAGCATTTATTTAGCGAAGACAGGAAGCATCAAATATATACTCCTTCCCAGAATTAGAGATTTTCCTCAGATAAAAATTATTGATATGAGGAGCGAACAATATAACTTTAAACAAAGAAATATAATTCTATCAAGGTATTTAGAAGATTCTATTACTCAGACCCTGAATGCAAAAGGTAAAACACTTTTGTTTTTAAACCGACGGGGTTTTGCTACTTTTGCCTCTTGCCGTTATTGCGGTATAGTTTTGAAGTGCCCGCGTTGCAATATTAATTTGGTTTACTATTTTAAAGATAATATATTAAATTGTCATTACTGTAATTTTAAAATGACCCCTCCGCAGATCTGCCCAAATTGCAACTCTGGTTATATACGGTATCTGGGAATGGGTACAGAAAAGATAGAAAGCGAATTATCCAGGGTTTTTCCCGAGGTGAGAATCAGAAGATTAGATAACCCAAAGGATGT
>JAGUYA010000080.1 GCA_020061545.1 Candidatus Omnitrophota bacterium | reverse complement strand
CCTAAGCTAAACCCCGCCCCTGCGCGCAGGAGCGGGGTAAACCACTTCTTCTTGTTTATCTGGCCGATATCCATCGCTTCTTTTATCTTTTCGTATGACTTTAGTATATCTTCTCTGGAGGGCGTGACATTGACGGCAATGATTTTCTTGACGCCAATCTTAAACAGGACTTCTGTAGGCAAAGGATTAATCACGCCTCCGTCAAATAATATCTCTTCTTTAAATCTAAAGGGCATAAATACTCCTGGCATAGCACAACTGGCCATAATCGCATCTACCAAAGGACCTTTATCTATGACCCTGGACTCTTTTCTTTTTACATCACTGGCTATAATCATTAAAGGAAGCTTCACATCATAGAAAGTCTTGTTGCCAAAATGTCTCTTTAAAAAATTATAGAGTTTGTTACCTTTAATAAATCCGCGTAATGGTAGCGTTAAATCTATAAATCCCCAAATATATTTGGGTTCCCTAAATTCTTTGGTAATCTCGAGTATCTCTTGAGCGGACCTGCCTGTTGCCCACAGGCCGGCAATAACTGCTCCTATGCTGGAGCCAGAAATAGCATCAATGGGAATCTTCTCCTCCTCGATTACCCTTAAGACTCCGATATGACAAAAACCATAGGCAAAACCCACGCCCAATGCCAAACCTACCAGACAATCACCCATCTGACGCGCGATTCTTTTTACGGCCTTGGCGTATTCAGAATCCGGTGCGGTCAAAATCAATCTGTCAGTGCTAGAAAATTCTATCTTCGGCAAAGTAGCGAATATGGGTTGGGTTAATAACCCTACCTGTTCCTCGTGCGATAGCTTCGAAAGTTTATATTCGTTAATAATCACCTTTATCTTTTCTTTAGGAAAATGGAAATCTGTTTTTAGTCTTTCGATTAAATTGTGCGTCCTCTTTAAATCTATGGCTTGAGGACTGGTAAGGATATTAATCATATCCGACTGATTCAACATATCAAAAAGAGAGCGGTCCATCACCGAAGGTAGGTCTAAAATTATATAATGATAATCATTCACTAGAAGGCTTAAAAAACCCATTAAATTCCTGACACAAGATTCGTCTTCCTGCTCATAACAAAGACAGACTAAGTCTATGCCAAATTTACTCTTCAAAATAAAATCTTTTAGCGGACCCCTAGATGGATGGGATAAATTAAAAATCCCATAATTAGTATCTATTTCTAACTTAACCGGTAAACTATGCACATTATCCTCAAGGCTTATGTCTAATATAACTACAGACTTATGCGTTTCTTTTTTAAGACTCAAGCCCAGATTCAAGGCATAAATAGTTTTACCTGCCTGGGAATAGGAACTGAAGACAGCGATAATCGTGCTTTCAAAGATGGTCTTCTGGTGGATATCTTTGCGTTTGAGTCTGCGGGATAAGGTTTGGCTTAAATCAATAGCCAACTGAGGAATCTTTTTTAAGATAAAATCAAAATCATCCTTTTTGATAATTAAAAGAAGGCTATCGTTTATAGCCTTGGCAGTTACAGAATGAGGCTCGCCTGTCAAAAGGGAAATAATGCCAAAATATTTTCCGCGGTGCAGATATTCTAAGGTTGTTTCGTTTCCATTCTGGTCTTGGGTATAGATTACTACCCTGCCCAGGATAACACAGTAAAAGACACTGGGCGAGGAACCTTCTTTATAAATAACCTCGCCCTTCTTATATTCTACAAAACTACTTTTTTCTTTGATAATGTCTTGCTGGGCTGCGGATAGATTCGCAAATAAGGGAATCTCCTGTAATATCAAATCTTTATTTATGAGTTCCATTTTAATCTAATCTTCCTGTCTTACAGACCAAAGAAAATCTTTTTGCGCTCTCTCTGACACTCCGCTTATAAGTATGATAATCTACTTCAATGAGGCCAAAGCGCGGACCAAGACCTTTATCCCATTCAAAATTATCTATCAGCGACCAATAAATATAGCCCAAAACTTTTGTACCTTGCGTCATTGCGAGGTGAATATTTTTTAAATGTTCAGAGATAAAATCCCACCTTAAATTATCATCTTCAGTCGAGATGCCGTTCTCTAAAATAAATATGGGTAAATTATATTTTTTAAGTCCTAAAAGCAGATTATATAAACCTTGAGGATATATATCCCAGCCCAATGAATTTTTTTTCAGTTGACTGTGATTTTTATTGCAGGCATCCAGCAATAAGTTCTTAAGGCCCCATCCTTGTGTCTCTACTAAACCGCGGGTATAATAATTTACGCCTATAAAATCCAGGGTTTTAGCGCCTATTAACCTCTCAATAAATTCAAAATTAAAGTATCTATTCCTTAGGTAAGTTGCGATTCTGTTTCTTAAGGTAAAGGTGCAAGGCAGGAATGCCTGCATATTCTTGGCTATACTTACCAAAGGAGACGGTCTGCTTTTTCCTTTATAAATACGGTGTATGAGACGGTATGCCTGTATGTGAGAAGAGGCTAAATTCTGCGTGACAATTCTCGCTTTACATAAAGATTTTTCTTGCGGCGGCCATAAACCCAAAAGATAGGCATGGTAAACATAAACCAGGGGTTCATTGATAGTCACCCAGTAACGCACATGCTCGGCTAATTCCCCAACAATCTTCTCTGCATAGCGTAAAAAATAAAAGGCTGCCCTTTTATTTTGCCAACCACCTAATTGGGCAAACCAGCCAGGATTAGTGAAATGATGCAGTGTAACGATGGGCTCAAGGTGCCGCTCTTTTAAAGAAAGCATCACCTCTTTATAATGCTGTATTTCTAATGCTGAGAATCGACCTTCCTGGGGTTCAATGCGGCTCCATTCAACAGACAAACGATGGCAATTATGGTTAAGATTGCTGGCTAAATCAAAGTCGCACTGGTAAAGCTCATAATGACGGCAGGCTTCTCCGGAAGTTTCCTTTAAACCTGTTCTTTTCTCCCATTCCCACCAATCGCTATTTATATTGTTTCCTTCTACCTGATAGGCGGATGTAGCTGCTCCCCAGAAAAAATCTTTAGGAAACTCAACCATAATGACTAGTATTATACCATAAAATAAAAAATCCCAACAAAAATGTTGGGAGTCACAAAAATAAAAAGGGCCGATAAAGGCATCGGCTTACGAACCTACATCACCATCCTTCGGCAACCCAGCCACCATATCACCTCTACCTGCCTAACTATCCTATTGAAACGTCACAGTAGAATACGGCTTGG
>JAGUYA010000014.1 GCA_020061545.1 Candidatus Omnitrophota bacterium | reverse complement strand
TTCGCAGACGCTTCGCTATAACTTACGTCGGCCTTTCAGAGCTTCCGTAAGTTATCTGCTCATTAAACATTCTCTTACCACCCTGCGGTCATCAAAATGAATTTTCTTATCCTTTAATATCTGATAATTTTCATGCCCTTTACCCGCTATCAACACTATATCTCCTGCTTTAGCCAGAGATAAAGATTTCTTTATTGCCTCTTTGCGGTCAGGAAGAATAAAATAGTTATTTTTCCTTATGCCTCTTCTGATGTCTTTTATTATTTCTTCCGGCTCTTCGCAACGCGGGTTGTCATTGGTAATAATTACATAATCGGCTAACTCGCAAGCAACATAGCCCATCTTCGGCCTTTTAGTTCTATCGCGTTCGCCACCGCAGCCAAAGACAACAATAATTCTTTTGTCAGATACATCCCTTAAAGCCTTAATGACATTGGTGAGCGCATCTTCTGTGTGGGCATAATCTACAAAGACAGAGAAACCTCGCTTACATTTTATTCTTTCCAGTCTTCCCGGCACAAAATCAAACTTCTCCAAGCTTGATTTCACAACCGCAAGATCCAAGCCTTCTTTAAAAGCCCAGGTGAAACTGGCTAATATATTATATACATTATGGCGCCCAATAAGAGACGTCTTAAAATTTATCTTCTTTTTCATCGCCGTCAATATAAATTCTGTATGCGAAATATCGCATTTTATATTACGAGCCATGACATCAGCCTGATGCTCTATCCCGTAAGTAATTATTTCTGAACTGTGAATCAATTCTTTAAGCCTTCTGCCATATTCATTGTCATTATTAATCACTACAAATGCATTAGGACTGATATCTTGAAAAAGTTTTGCTTTAGTCTGGAAATAATTTTCCAATGTTTTATGGTAATCTAAATGGTCCTGAGTTAAATTGGTAAAGATAGCGGAATGAAAGTTTATACCTTCGGTTCTATCCTGGGAGAGGGCGTGTGAGGAAACTTCCATGAGGCAATAGTCAATGTTTTCTTTGACCATATCGGCTAATAGAGATTGCAGTTCGCAAGGACCAGGGGTAGTATTTTGGGAAGGAATAGTTCTTTCTTTAAAACGGTAATTAACCGTGCCTATAACCGCAGGCGCAAAGCCTGCTTCTTTTAATAATGCTTCGATGAGATATGTGACGGTGGTCTTACCATTGGTTCCAGTAATGCCGATAACTTTTATTTTTTTCGAAGGATGCCCATAAAATTCTGCGGCTAATTTAGCCAACGCCTTTCGTGTATCATTAACTTTTATAAAAACTATCTTTTTTGTGGACTGTAGACTATGGACTGTGGACTGAGTAACTATTATCTTCGCCCCTCTATCTATTGCCTCTTGTATAAAACCGTGACCATCTACATGCGTACCTTTTATGGCCACAAAAATAAAATTATCTAAGACCTTTTTAGAATTACAAGTTATACCCTTAACTGCAAAATCCTCAAAGTCAGGATAAGCATTACCGGGGCTTAATGAATCAATTAGTTGTTGTGCCTTCATTTAATGCTAGGACTTCAGTTATAGGATGCCTGGTCTTCAGATACCTTAACACATCGCCAGCTACATTTTTAAATACCGGTGCAGCCACCACTCCGCCAAAGTAATAAGGCCAGGGGTCATCCACCACCACCGCAATAGCAATAACCGGCTCTTCTGCAGGCGCAAAGCCAATAAAAGAAGCGACAAATTTATTATGAGAATAAGCACCGTTGGGTTCTAATTTTTGTGCGGTTCCTGTTTTACCCGCAGCAGTAAAACCGGTAATTTTTGCTAACTTTCCCGTGCCTTGTTCTACCACGCCGGTAAGTATTTTTTTTGTCCGGTTAGCAGTATCGAGAGATATAACTTTGCGAATAAGTATAGGCGAAAATGACTTGATTATTTCATTATATTTATCCCTGATTTCCTTGACAATATAAGGTTTCATAAGTTGTCCACCATTGGCAATTACCGATATGGCAGATACTAATTGTAATGCGGTCACGCCCACTTCTTGTCCTATAGGGACTGCTCCGATAGATGTCTTAGACCAGAACCGTGGTTCCCTTATCATACCGGTAATTTCACCTGGTAAATCAATTCCTGATTTTGCGCCGAAACCAAAGAGTCTTACATATCGGTAAACAAGGTCTGGCCTTAAAATCTGGGCCACTTTGGTGGTGCCGATATTGCTTGACTGTTCAATCACCTCTCTGAAGGTAAGCCAGCCGTGCGGCCGATGGTCATGCAATATGTGATTTGCCACCCGATAAGAACCATTTTCGCAGAAGAACCTATCCCCTTCAACCACTTTTTTCTCTTCCAATGCTGCGGAAGCAGTCACGATTTTAAATGACGAGCCTGGTTCAAATAAATCAGAGATGCAACGGTTGCGTCTGGCCTCCTTATCTATATTATTATATTCATTCAAATCAAAGGTAGGTCGATTGGCCATGGCCAGAATTGCTCCTGTATGCGGGTCCATCACAATAATACTGGCGCCTTTGGCGTGATAAGTCCTGAATGCCTTATCCAGTTCCCTTTCGGCAATATACTGGATTACTTCATCAATAGTCAACACCAAATTATAACCATCGCCAGGTAGAACCATTTTTTCCTCAAGGTTTAATTTCTTCTGGCGTGCATCCCGCAAAATTAAAGCCCATCCACTTTTTCCCTTAAGATAGCTGTCATAATATAACTCGATACCTTCCAGTCCTATATTATCTAAGCCGGAAAAGCCGGTGATATGACTGGCAAGATAACCATTGGGATAGCAGCGTTTACTCTCTTTAAGAAAATCCAGGCCTTTGATATTCAATTTTCTAATTGCCTCAGCTTTCGCAGGGCTTATTTTTCTAGCCAACCAGATAAAAGATTTCTTGCGATAGAGTCTATCTTTCAAATAAGCATAGTCCACATTCAAAAGGGGTAAAAGCTGTTTTATAATTGCCTCCTTGTCTTTATCTCTTATGGCATGGGGTGAGGCATAAAGTGAATCTGCTGAAATATTGACTGCTTGAGGTTTGAGGTTTGAGTCATATATGGTACCCCGGCGAGCCTCTAATTCCACAAATAGATTATGCTGTTTTTGGGCAAGCTTTGTAAAATAACTGGAGCGAAAAAACTGGATAAAAAACAGGCGGGATATACAAAGTATAAGAAATACAAGGAAGAATAAAAATACCGCATTGGTTCTGCGGCGATAATTGACTATATACACACTAGCTAAGTTTAATGCGCTCCGACATCGTTTTAGTGTCCTTATTCAGAACGTCCTAAACCTGTCGAAGGAAGCGTATTTGAAGGGTTGATTGTCTTTGCCTGAACCTCTCTTTTGAT
>JAGUYA010000078.1 GCA_020061545.1 Candidatus Omnitrophota bacterium | reverse complement strand
TCTATCTTATGTACTCGATGGTATGCCATAGTAATTGCCTCAGCAAAACGTTTACTTTCATCATATACTCCGCGCGGGCCAACACAATTAACATTTCCCCAATATTCTTCTGGTTGGGGATGCACCAATGGATCACCATACACTTCTGAAGTAGAAGCCAATAAAAATACAGCGCGTTTCTTTTTGGCTAATCCTAAGGCATTATGTGTACCCAAGGACCCGACCTTGAGAGTCTGGATAGGAAACTTTATATAATCTACTGGCGAGGCAGGTGAGGCAAAATGTAAGACATAACCGACTTTTCCGGGAATATTAATGTATTCTGTAACATTATATTTTATAAACCTAAAGTTCTTATCCTTAATTAAGTGCTCTATATTTCTTATATTACCGGTGATAAGATTATCTAAACAGATAACCTTAAAATCTTCTTTTATCAGCTTATCGCATAGATGCGAACCAATAAAACCAGCGCCACCAGTAATTAGAACGACTTTTTTATGCATTTTTGAAATATCGGACGGTCAATTCTAGGCCCCGGATAAAATCTATCCTTGGTTTATAGCATAATTCTTTTGCCGCAGTTGAGATATCGGCTTTTGTTTTAAATACATCCCCTGGACGCACAGCTAAAAAAATAGGTTTTATATTTTTATGCATTATCTTATTTAGGATTTTCAGCAATTCTAAAATAGTATAATCTCTGCCGCCAGCCACATTAAAGACTTCACCTCTAAACTTTCCCTTTTGCATCGCCAGGATATTTGCTTTTACCACATTAGCCACATAAGTAAAATCCCGGGACTGCCTCCCCGTCCCATATATAGGCACAGACTTAGCATTTAATATACAATTAATAAATTTAGGTATTACCACTGCATATTCATCATCAAGGGCCTGTCGGGGACCGAAGACATTAAAATAACGCAGAGACACCGTGGGTAGACCATAATGATGGCTAAAGATCCGGCAGTAATGTTCGCCGCTTAATTTAGTTAAGGCGTATGGCGAAATAGGTTGCGGCGGGAAATCTTCTCTTTCCGGAAAATTATTTATATCGCCGTAGACTGAACTCGAAGAAGCAAAAACAAAAGATTTTACTTTATTTTTTAATGCTGCCTTTAACATATTTAAGGTACCGTTTATATTTACTTCATTATATTCCTTAGGATTCTCCATTGACCTGGGTACGCTCCTTAGCGCTGCCTGATGTAAAACAAAATCAATACCTTTGGCTGCGCCTATGCAGGTATTCAGCGACCTGATGTCGCCTTTAATCAACTCTATCTTATCTATTACTTCCTTGAGGTTTTCCTTCTTACCGCTGGAAAAATTATCCAGTACCCTCACAAAATGTCTCTTTCTCACCAGCGCCTCAACAATATGAGAACCGATAAAGCCCGCACCACCGGTTACTAAGAACCTGCTCATCCCGTTAGAAACCTCCAATTAGCCCCCATTAGAAAAATTTGATTACGCAGAATATTAAAGTTCCTCACGGGACTCATAGTTTTATTACCTTGCTATTTTTAAAACCCCTATATACATTGCGAGTGTCAAAGATAAGCTTGGAATTTTTCAATATAAAATCATAATTTATGTTTGAATGATCCGTAGCAATAACTGTGCAATCAAACTTTTCTAAGCTATTTTTCTTTAGCTTTATTGATCTTAAATTTATATGATTTAATTTTAAATACGGAATCAAAGGATCAAAATAAGAAACCTTTACATTTCTTTTTTGTAAAGTATCAATTATATCGAGACTCGGAGATTTACGCAGATCTTTTATATCTTTCTTGTAGGTAACTCCCACAATCAAAATCTTCACTTTTTTTAGCTCGGTATTTTTTTCTTTTAAAATATTCTCCAGGCGCTCTACTACATACTCAGGCATATAGTTTATAATATCCAAGGCTAATTTAATAAAACGTGACTGAAATCCAAAATGCTTGGCTTTCCAGTAAAGGTACAAAGGATCCTTGCCGATACAATGGCCACCCACCCCGGGTCCTGGATAAAAAGGCATAAAACCAAAGGGTTTGGTCTTAGCCGCTTCAATAACCTCCCAGATATCTATGTTCATTTTATGTGTCATCATGGCCAATTCATCTATGAGGCCGATATTAATCAGGCGGAAGGTATTCTCCAATAACTTCACCACTTCCGCGACCCTGGCTGAAGAAACTGGTACGACCTTATCAATTATATTTATATAAAGGGCTGTAGTTAATTCTGTTGCCTCTTGCGTAACGCCGCCGATAACCTTGGGGATTTTACGCACCGGGTATTTGGTATTACCCGGGTCTATCCGTTCCGGAGAAAATGCCAAGTAAAAATCTTTACCGCACTTTAACCCCTTTGATTCTAAAAGCGGTAGAATCACATCTTTGGTTGTCCCAGGATAGGTAGTGCTTTCCAAGATAATTAAACTGCCTTTTTTCATATTTTTGGCTATGGAATTCACTGCCTGCTTAATGTATGAAATATCAGGATGGTATTTTCTCTTTAGGGGGGTAGGAACGCAGATAATAATAGCATCGGACTCTCTTAAAGTCTTAAAATTACTACTTGCGCTAAACCTACCTGAAGCTATAACCTGCTTTAATTCCTTTGTAGTAACATCGCTGATATAAGATTCTTTTCTTTTAATATGGCTTATCCTATCTTTATCTATATCTATACCTAAAACCCTAAAGCCTTTCTTGGCAAATTCTACAGCCAGAGGCAAACCTACATAACCCAAGCCTACAACGGTGATTTTGGTTTCTTTTTTATTAATTCTTTTTTTAAATTCTCTAATAAAATTATTCACCCCGCTCTTCCTTTTTAATTCTATACCACCCCGGCCCCCTTAGGAAGGGCGGGGTTCATGTTTTATTTAGGCCATTCACTACTTCTTGAAATTGTCTGGCCTGCCAACGCTAATATAGTTAAAGCCAAGTTTTCTCATCCTCTCTGGTTCATAAATATTACGACCGTCTATAATAAATGGCCTCTTGAGTAATTTTTTAATCTTAGAAAAGTCTAATTCTTTAAATTCATCCCATTCTGTAAGAATCAATAAGCAATCACTCTTCCAACAAACATCATAGGAATCTTTACAGAATCTGACACTATCTAAAATATCTTTTGCCTTTTCCATCGCACAGGGGTCATAGACCTTTATCTTGGCTCCCTCTGCCTGCAAGGCTTTAATTATATCTATGGAAGGAGCATTGCGTATATCATCGGTGTTTGGTTTAAATGATATACCTAATATCCCTATGGTTTTATCTTTAATTATCCATAAGATATCCTTAATCTTCTTTAGAAATAAGTCTTTTTGTTGTTGATTAACTGCCCTGACCGTTTTCAGTAAATCAAAATTGCAACCCAATTTCTCTGATATATTAATAAACGCATCCACATCCTTAGGAAAGCAAGAGCCTCCATATCCTATGCCGGCATTCAAGAAACCCGGCCCGATTCTTTTATCTAGACCCATGCCTTGCGCTACCTCTACTACATCTGCGCCTACCTTTTCGCATATTTGTGAGATAGCATTGATAAAAGAAATCTTAGTGGCGAGGTATAAATTAGAAGCATGTTTGATTAGTTCTGCGGATCTAATATCGGTAATAACCAAAGGAGCATTTAAGGGTTTGTATAAACTGGTGAGTATATCCTTTGCCTTTTTTGACTCTACACCGATAACAATTCTATCGGGATGCATAAAATCATTTATCGCCTGGCCTTCCCTTAGGAATTCCGGGTTTGAGGCAATATCAAACTTAATTTTCTGTTTCACATAGGTGGAGATAGTCTGTTTAACCCATTTGCCGGTTTCCACCGGTACAGTAGACTTTTCGACAATAAGACGATAACCCGTCATATTTAGCGCTATATTACGCGCTACACTCTCAACGCCTGTCAGGTCTGCTTCGCCATTTTCTAAAGATGGTGTGCCTACGGCAATAAATATCACCTCAGATTTATGCACTGCCTCTTTAATGCTGGTGGTAAAGGAAAGTCTTTTCTTTTTGACGTTAATCATCACTAATTCCTCAAGACCTGGTTCGTATATAGGAATAATACCTTTCTTGAGCCCGAAAATTTTCTTCTGGTCATTGTCAGCGCAAATGACCCTATTTCCTAATTCCGCAAAGCAAGCACCTGTAACTAAACCTACATAACCTGTACCAATAATAGAGATATTCATATCCCTCCTTAGGTTAATGCGTTAATTTGTAAGTGGTTAATTAGTGAGTGGTGAGTATTTAATTAACCATTTAACCAATTAACAAATTAACCAACTTTAGGGATTTGACTGCGAGCCGGGCTTGGGTTGATGATATTGCTGATCAAACTCAAACTCTATTTCAGGAAATGCCTTTAGTCTAAAAACAAACCAGATACTCTCGCCGTAGCCTCTTTTAATATTATAGGTAATATCCCAGGTCCAGCAGTGCAAGTCTCTTGATATACTATACTCCTGCTCCCTTAAGCCTCTTTTTAAAGTTGGGTCGTGTCCTATATTGCGTCTTTGATAAATTGAAAATCGCCACTTCGGATTCAAGCGCCAATTTAAATCATAAGTTATCTCATTACCACCTTTTCTTAGATAACGCTGTCCAACTGCAAAAGAACGCTCTTTCCCGAAATCAAAATTAATATCATAATTTATATTAGAAAAATGTCTATAGTTTGCGCTATATCTGTCTGTATGTTTATAGGTAGTGTCTGCATCTATCCTTAGCCACGAATAAGGCAGAAGTTTCAACTCAAAAAGAAAATCTGATAAACTGCTTCCTCTCTTATCTTCGGTTTTAGGTTTGATAGCATAACTGGTAGTTGCATTAAAGTCAACTAAATCTATACTTTGACCTTTGCGCTTTGTCTGCAACTTGTTGGATAATGTTAACGAAGCAGAAGAACCAGCAGCAGTAGTAGCCCCACCACCGAACCTTGCTTTACTGCTTGGCATAATCGAACTTTTACTATAAGAATAAGCTATGCTTGGTGTAATGATATGTCTTAGGTTATTAATATCCAAGCTTAAAAAATTAGATTTAATGTTAAAAAGGCGATAGAATTTAGTGCTTGCATCTGAACCGGTAGAAAAAACAATTGTCGAGGTTGCACCATAGTTATTTTTATCATTATCAGAATAAGCCTCTTGGCCAGAAATAAAAGGAGTGAAGTTAATAAATGCTATTTTCGTAGGTAAAGAAAACTTGTTCGTGGTGTCAAACTTATTATAGGTTACATCTCTCCTTGTACTTGTATCATCAGCAGCGGGTGCAGGTACATTGTATTTATAATTATAGTTTACATATGAACTGCTATTGTCAAAATAAAATGGTGTTTCGCCAAGTTGAAGACTAGGCAGACTATATTTTATTTCCGGTAATTTTTCTTCTTGGCTGTACCAACGGTTAATGCGTTTTTGCATAAGAAAATCCATACTGGAATAACTAAAGACATGATGAACTAAAATATAAGATAAAGGTTGGGCATCTTTTTCGTATTCACGGAAAAAATAATCCTTTAGGAGATTATATTGAGTACCCGCAATGATTCTTTTAGAATCCACTATTTTATAGTATTCCGAGGTTAGATCTGTCTGTTTGTCTATAACCCATTTATGGCGCCAGCGGATAAGATACCGCTGGAATTCTGCAGGAACGCCTTCATTGAAAAACCTTGACCTTTCCTGCGTATAATAATACTTAAAATCCCCTTTCCCGAACTGCTGCGTCGTATAATTAGCCCCAAAACCTTCTGCTACGCCGAGTTTATTTCTATAGTCAAAATATATCCTTCCGCTCACATTATCAGTAAGTTTATATCTCCAGGCGCTCAACATATAAGGACCCCAGTCTTTCTTTTTACCGGGCATTAACTGCACATGCATAATGGGATCTTTTAAACTATGGTTATACTGGGGAAGATAAAATAAAGGGGCTCTACCCAGATAGAAGATATCATCCTTGGTCTGTATCTTATCGCCTGGGAAGACATTTATCCTCCTCGACTTTATACGATAATGCGGATTATCGTAATTGCAACTGGTAAAATAACCTCGCTTAGCCATAAATTCAGTATCGCTTATTTTTTCCGTCTTATCTGCTTTACCAAAATAAGGGTTAGCCCTGAATTTTGAATCGATAATCGTGCCGGTTTTAGTTTGGAAATTGTATTTTATTTTTGTGCCCTCAACGACCCCTTTTTTATCATCCAGTCTGGCATTGCCCTCGGCTTCCGCATCTTTAGTCTGGGTATTTACGGTAAGTTTTTGGCAGGTTAACTTGCTGCCCTTATAAGTTACTGAGACATTACCTGTGGCAGTAACTTCCTTGGCATCAGTGGAATACTCCACTGTATCACCGTTAACAATGATGGGTTCCTCTTTTTTCTCCTGAGCATAGCAATAGTGATGAGTGATGAGTGATGAGTGATGAGTTAAAAATAAAAAAATAACAAAACTCATAACCCATAACTCGTAACTTATAACTTTTCTACTCATTCAGATTGTAAATTTATTTAGGTATTTTTTTATAATCCTCCAGGAACCTTTGAATACCTATATCTGTCAAGGGATGCTTGATGAGCTGCTCGATTACCGTAAAAGGAGCAGTGGCAATATCTGCGCCGATCTTTGCCGCATCCACTACATGTAAAGGATTGCGAATCGAAGCCACGATTATCTGGGTTTTAAAATTATAATTAGAATAGATTTGCTTTATGTCACGAATCAAATCCATTCCTACCTGACTTATATCGTCAAGTCTGCCAATAAAGGG
The DNA here is from genome assembly GCA_020061545.1 of Candidatus Omnitrophota bacterium. Lineage (GTDB taxonomy): Bacteria > Omnitrophota > Gorgyraeia > Gygaellales > Profunditerraquicolaceae > JAGUYA01. The sequence continues at coordinate 4,851 of JAGUYA010000078.1, read as the reverse complement.
TGATATGTAATCCGCGCCTGCCTTGGCTACCAATAGAGCCTGCGAAGGAGAAAAACAGAGGGTAACATTAGTCTTTATACCTTTTTCTGACAAAACCTTCACTGCCTTAAGACCCTCTTTGATTAAAGGGATTTTAATCACAATGTTCTTTGCGATTTTACAAAGGTCTGTGGCCTCACTAACCATCTTATTGGCTTCAAGACTGATCACTTCTGCACTCACCGGGCCATCAACTAAAGAGCAAATCTCTTTTAATAATTCAGGAGGTTGGCGATTCTCTTTGGCAATTAAAGTAGGATTGGTAGTGACGCCATCTATAACCCCTAAACTCACCGCTTCTTTTATCTCTTTTATATTTGCAGTATCAATAAATATTTTCATTATGATCCCTTTTTGCATATTAAGATTAAGACTGAGGTTAAGGTCAAGGTTTATTTCTCAATCTCAATCTTAATACTTAATCTAAACCTTCTTTTACTAATATGGCGGCGCCGATCAATCCCGCATTATTACCTAATTTTGCCTTGAATATTTTTACCTGCCTTGCCTGTACGTTCATTGCCCTCTTTAAGATAACCTTTCTGACATTATCAAATAATACTCTCCCTGCTTCTGCTACACCACCGCCGATAACAATGCAATCAGGATTAAGTAAGTTTACCATGCCTACAAGGGTAATCCCTAATCTCTGGGCAAAGGTTTTCCATAAAGCTTTTGCTTTCCTATTTTGCTTTTTAGCTAAAGAACTTAATTCCTCTAAAGAAATATCTCTTTTGAATAATCTCTTGCCTTTAGCTAAAATTCTGTTATTACCGATGTATGCCTCCAGGCAGCCATAACCACCACAATTACAACGCGGGCCTTTTTCATTAAGAGGAACATGCCCTATCTCTCCACTGGCATTACTTGACCCCCGATAAAGTTCGCCATTAATGATAATTCCTCCACCCACACCTGTGCCTAAGGTAAGACATACAGCATTATTTGAGTCCTTTGCTGCGCCTAATTTATACTCGGCAAGGCACATCAATTTGGCATCATTATCCACAAATACGGGTAACCTTAATCTTTTCTCCAGGATACTTTTAAGGTTAACTTCTTTCCAGCCGGGGATATTGGGAAAGAAATGCACTATTCCTCGCCAGGTATCTATGGGCCCTGGCAAACCTAAACCAATACCTAAGATATTTGTTTTCTTTAACTTATTATACTCTATAATCTTATTTATAGAATCTATGATTGCTAAGATCAAACTCTCTTTCTTAATAAATTCTTGCGTACTTAAGACTTTCTTATCTTGAATCCGATATTTTAAATCTAGTAGTGCAATCTTTAAATTTGTACCGCCTAAATCAATACCGATAATAAATCTACGTCGCATAATTTTTATATTTTATCTTAAAGTAATCTTAATTGCAAGAAATAATGTTACTTATAATTCTCGTAAATGCAAACCCTATTCCTTCCTGTCTCCTTTGCGCGGTATAAAGCCGAATCTGCTCTATCAATAAGTGTCTTTATATCTTTGCCATCAAAAGGGAAGGTAGAGATGCCAATGCTTACCGTAATTTTTAATTCTTCATCGTAAGCGCGAAAGCGCTTATCTTCAATAGCCTGCCGAATACGCTCTGCTGCGAACCGCACTGCCTCTTTATCTGTCTCACTTAAAATAAGAGAGAACTCTTCTCCACCGTATCTACCCATTAAATCTATCTGTCTTATATTTTCCTGGATTGTCTTAGCCAGCTCCTTTAATATAGCGTCTCCTACAATATGACCGTAACGGTCATTGTAGTCCTTGAAATAGTCTATATCAATCATCAGGCAAGAAAATTTATAGTTAAATTTTCTCGAACGCTGGAGTTCTTCCTTGAATCTCTCCAGATAATATCTGCGGTTAAAGACTTTGGTGAGACTATCTATAATAGCTAATTCTTGCACATCCTGGTAAAGAATAGCTCTTTTGATTCCTAAAAGAAACTGCTGGGACAGAATATAAAATTTCTCTTTGTCCTGATTCTTTAGGCCATCCGCCACTAAATAACCAATCAGTCTATCGCCTAGCTTTAATGGAAAGCTGGCGAGGTCTTTATAAGGTGATAAATCTACTTCTCCTTTCAAGAATTTACAATCCCTTACCCGGATGTATTTGTTTATCTCCTCCTTAAAATAACTAAAAACCTTATCTGCATCCAGGGATTTACATATCTGTTCGGTTATATCATAAAGGGCTATGGTACTGTCAAGGGTGTTTTGCAAATCGCTATTGATTTCTTTAAATCTTTTATTCTCGCTAAGCAACTTATCATATTCACTCTTAATAAGGTCGTAATTATGCAAATTAAGAAGATTTTTATATAATCTTCTCTTCAGCCAGAAGAATAAAAATAGAGTAAATAAAACTAAGATGATAAAATTGCGCATACCCTGTTTCTTCCCTTTTGCTTTGCTGCATACATGGCTTTATCTACTTTTAGGATGAGCTCATGACTGTCGCTTGAATCTGCAGGAAAAGAAGCGACGCCGATAGATACGGTAATATGGGTCTCCTGCTTACGTAAAATTATTTTTGTTTTTTCTATCCTCTCCCTCAGTTCATCAGCAATTTTACAAGCCTTATTTTTATTTAGAGAAGGCAAGATTATACAGAATTCCTCTCCGCCAAAACGGCTTATTACAGCATTAGCCTCTTTGAAGAATTCAGTTATGTTGCGGCTCAAATTCTTTAATACAATGTCGCCGCTAGTATGACCGAATTTATCATTATAATTTTTGAAATAGTCAATATCAAGCATCAACACCGAAAAAGTTATATCTTGACTCAAGGCCCCCCTATTACATTTTTCTCTTAAGGCCTCCAGGAAATAACCTTTTGTATAAAGAGAAGTTAATTCGTCGTGTATAGCTAAATCTTTAGTCCTTTGAAAAAGCTCTCCGTTTTCTAAAGCCACTGCTCCTAAGTCGTTGATCGTTACCAAAAATCTTAAATCGTCTTGAGAATAAAAACCAGGGAGGGAGTTATCTAGTCTTAATATGCCTAAAAACTCATGTTCACTGATAAGGGGTGAGCTAATTAAAGACGAAATAGGCCTTGTATATGCCTGGGTCTCTATCTTCTCTAAATCAAAGCGAAAATCCTTCCTGATATCTTCTATCAACAAGGGACTGGTGTGTCTTAATACCCAAAAATCAAATATATCACCTTCCTTTGCCTTGATGGTTGAGTTCCTATCCTCTTTTTTTGTTTTAAAGAGGTTTAATTTCTGAGTTTGATTATCTAGTAAATATAAAATACAGGTACCTTTATCGCCAGCAATTAAAGAAAAGGCAATATCGGTGAGGCTATCACCTATAGATTCTAAATCCAGGCCCTGGCCTATCTCTTCGATAATCTCCTTTAGCTTATTATAACGTCTTATCTTTTCTTCTAAGGCAACTTCATTTTTGTTTTCCTTAGCATTCTCAGTGTTTAAGATATTTATTTTCTCCCGGAGATCCTGAATTTTAATCTGGAGATAATGCTTTCTCTTAAAATATCTATGCAGTAGATAATATGCGATAAGAATATTAATTAAGAAAAATATAACTAATGTAGATAATAGCGGAGGGTCTATATGGGGCATCGAAGACTCCAGAGAACAAAACATCTGGTTAGTCGTTGTTGAGAAAAGCTTTGCGGAAGGATAAAGACCTGTTCCTTATACGATTATCTCCTCGGTCTTTTTATCAAAAAAATGCACTTTACTCATATCGAAAACTACATCCATATTCTGGTTGACTCCGGGTCTGTCGTGGGCTCCGGCGCGAGCAATAAAAGTGTGTCTGCCTGTATTTAAATAGAGGTAGACTTCCGAGCCCATAGGCTCAACCACTTCACAATTAACCCTGACGATATTTTCCGGCGGCGTATCAGAAACAAATAATTTATCGTAGATATCTTCAGAACGTATACCGAAAATAACCTCTTGGCCTATATAGGGAGAGAGTTTTGTATGCATCTCATCCACGATTTTTACCATCGTTTTACCTTCATCGAAATATAGGCGGCCATCTCTTTTAATAATTCTACCCTGCATAAAATTCATCGGCGGAGACCCGATAAACCCCGCCACAAATTTATTTTTCGGATGGTCGTAAACAGTCATGGGGTCTGCTAGCTGCTGTAAAACCCCATCCTTCATTACGGCAATCCTATCGCCCATAGTCATAGCTTCCACCTGGTCGTGGGTAACATATATTATTGTGGATTGAAGTCTGATATGGAGTTTATGTATCTCGGTGCGCATCTGGACTCTCAATTTCGCATCCAGATTACTCAAGGGCTCGTCAAACAAAAATACCAATGGTTTCCTGACAATTGTTCTTCCTACGGCAACGCGTTGCCTCTCGCCACCGGAAAGCTCTCGAGGTTTACGGTCGAGTAAATGCCTTATGCCTAAGATATCCGCAGCTTCGTGAACCCTGCGCATAATCTCTTTTTTAGGATAACCTCTGAGCTTTAAACCAAAGGCCATATTTTCAAATACGCTGAAGTGCGGATAAATGGCGTAATTTTGAAAGACCATGGCGATATCGCGGTCCTTAGCCGGTATATCATTAACCAATTTATTGCCTATATAAATCTCGCCCTCGCTTATTTCCTCTAAACCTGCAATCATCCTTAAGGTCGTAGACTTGCCGCATCCGGATGGCCCGACCAGAACCATAAATTCCTTATTCTCCACTCCTAAATCTATATTATTCACTACCTTGACGCCGTTACTAAAAACCTTAGAAACATTCTTTAGACTTACCTGTGCCATTACCTTTCTCCTTCATTACTAAACTAACTCATTTTCGTTTACCGTTTAC
>JAGUYA010000140.1 GCA_020061545.1 Candidatus Omnitrophota bacterium | reverse complement strand
GTTCGCACAAATAAGTTATGTCGCTTATATATTTTAAAATAGCAAGTTCCATAACTTATGTGCTCACCTACAATGCACCACATCACCGGCCATCATCTTCTGGGTTAGACCAGCGTCATTTCTAATTAATAAACCGCCGTCAATATCAATATCTAAAGCCTCACCTTCGATATGTTCCTTTTGACAAATTACTCTTACTCTTCTACCTAAACTAACACTCCAGTCGCGCCATTTGTCGATTATGGGTTTGGTTCCTTTTTTTTGAAAGATAAGATAATTTGCTTCTATCTTACGCAATATCTCTTGTAATAAATCCAGGCGACTCATCTTTTCTTTTCTCTGTTCCTTTAATGATGTGGCGCCGGCGGGTAACGTTTTTTTATCGTTATTCACGTTTAAGCCAATACCTATAACTACAAAACGGCTTAAGTCTGTCTCAGCATTCAATTCGGTCAATATGCCTCCTAATTTTTTGTGGTGGATTAATATGTCATTCGGCCACTTTATCTGGGTAGTTAACCCCATCTTTTCTTTAACCGCCTCACAGATACTTACTGCGCTCATCAGGGTAAGTAAAGGTGTTTGATTGGGCAAAATCTTAGGCCTTAAGATTAAAGATAAATATATGCCTTTATATTTGGGCGAAAACCAATTTCTACCTAACCTACCTCTACCTTTGGTCTGGGTTTCTGCTAAAACCACCGTGCCTTCAGGAGAGCCTTTTATCCCTAACTGTAAAGCAATATCCATAGTGGATGAGACCGTATCAAAATAGTAAATTTTTTTTCCCATAAACTTTGTATTTAGTTCTCTAGTTACCTCAAGAGGCATAAGTCTATCTGGAGAAGAAATAAGCCTATATCCTAAATGTGGCACAGCCACAATATCATAACCCGAATCCTTAAGTATCTGGATATGCTTCCATAATGCCTGTCGTGTTATCCCTAAACGGTGGCTGATCTGGTCACCTGAGACATAGTCCGGTTTTCTTTTTAAGAAATCAAGAATCTTTTCTTGTATCATTATTTCTTATCGTAAAGAGGAGACATTGACCGCAGTTTTGCCACAATTCCTGGAAGGTGTTCTAAAAGGTAGTCTATATCGTCTTCTCTTGTCCATCTGCCTAAAGTAAGCCTTAATGAACCGTGGGCAATCTCATGCGACAGACCAATAGCTAATAATACATGGGAGGGTTCTAAAGAAGTAGAGGTACAAGCAGAGCCTGTAGAGGCAGCAATACCCAGCATATCTAAATTAAGCAAAATGGATTCGCCTTCAATGTATTTGATAGAAAAATTAACATTATTGGGTAGTCTAAGTGTCGGATGACCATTAAGATAAACCTCCGGGATTCTCCTTGGGATTTCTTTAATCAATTTATCGCGCAACCGCCTTTGAAACTCTGCCTCGGTTTCCATCTTATCCTGACATAACTCTATGGCCTTGCCTAATCCCACAATACCAGGTGTATTGTGCGTAGAGGCACGTCTACCCTTCTCCTGATCTCCGCCGTGCAAAAATCTTTCTATGCGCGTTCCTTTTCTGACATACAAAGCGCCCACGCCTTTAGGGCCATAGAATTTATGCGCTGATAAAGACAAAAGGTCAACATTCAAATCATCTACATTTACCGGGATATGACCTACGGTCTGGACTGCATCTGTATGAAAAGATATCCCTTTATCTCTCGTAATTTTACCAATTTCAGCAATAGGTTCTATTGTGCCAATCTCATTATTTGCATGCATTACTGAAACCAGAATGGTCTTATCCGTGATTGCCTTTTTGATATCCGAAGGCGAAACTAAACCGTATTTATCTACACCCACATGAGTGACTCTAAAACCTCTTTTTTCTAAAAATTTACATGGCTCAGTTGTGGCGTGATGCTCGATAGCAGTGGTAATGATGTGGTTGCCCTTCTTTTCCTGGGCATAAGCTACGCCTTCAATAGCAAAATTATTGGATTCTGTTCCGCCTGAGGTAAAGATAATCTCTTCTGGCTTTGCCCCTAAAAACGCGGCGACCTTTGCGCGTGCCTCTTCTATTGCGCCTTTTGCCTCCTGGCCAAAGGAATGGATGCTGGAGGGATTACCGAATTTATCAAAGAAATATGGCTCCATTGCCTTGATAACTCCGGGGTCAGTAGGAGTGGTAGCCGCATAATCTAAATATATCTTCTTCATCGCTTGATTACCTCATTTAAACTGCCTGTGCGATAGCCTTCTAAATCCACAGTAACATAATTATAACCTAATCTTTTTAACTTTTCTACTATCAAATTGCGTTTATGCATAAGCGCGGGGATATCTTTTCTAAATACTTCTATCCGACAAAGACCATTGTAGTGCCTTAATCTTACCTGCCGAAAACCCGATTGCCTTAAAAAACCTTCCGCTTTATTAATCCGTGCTAATATGCCAGAGGTAATCTTCTTGCCGTAAGGAACCCGGGAAGCAAGGCAGGCCAAAGACGGTTTATCCCAAGTGCTCAAGCCCAACTTTTTGCTTAATATTCTGATATCTTCCTTCGTCAAGCCTGCTTCCTGAAGCGGCGAACGTATCTTCAGTTCTTCTTTGGCTTTATTTCCCGGCCGGAAATCGTTTTTATCGGAGATGTTGCTAGCATCTACCACAAAATTTAATTTAAAATTTTTAGCCAGGGCTTTTAATTTGCTAAAGAGTTCTTTTTTACAGAAATAGCAGCGATTAACCGGATTCGCAGTAAATCTTTTGTTTTCTAATTCACGGGTTTTAATTATCTTGTGTCTTATACCAAGGAGGCGGGCAATCTCTTTAGAAAATAATAATTCCTCCTTAGGATATGTGCTTGAGGAGGCAGTAACTGCCAGGATTTTATTTGCCGGTAATATTACTGAAGTGACCTTAAGCAAAAAAGTGCTATCTACGCCTCCGGAAAAAGCAACCAAGACCGAACCCATATGAAAAATTATCTTTTTTAGCCGGCTTAATTTTTTTTCTAAACCCATTTTAAAAGCGCACTTCCATGGCGCGGGTAGGACAGATTTTTACGCAGAGCTCACAGGCAATGCATTTATTGTCGTAAAAATGGACTTTGCGGGTGAAGGGGTCAATTACTAAAGCGCCGGTAGGACAGATGGGAACGCATACCCCGCAGTCAGTGCATTTCGTTTCATTACGGATGACATCTTGACTTAAGGGCTGAATCTTCACCCCACAGGACTGCAAGTATTCTATTCCTTTATTAAAATTTGCATCCTCGCCGGTTAATTCTAAGACCATTAGACCTTCCTCTTGCGGCGTAACATAAGCCTTGAGGATATTAAACTGCAGGTCATAGTCCTTAACCAGTTTACAAACAATAGGTTGATCCACTAACCGATGCGGAAAGTGTAAAACAATTCTTTTGGAAATCATCCTGTTCTCCTTGCTAATCTATAGGTCTTTCTTTTAATGGCTTGAAGGTATATCCAGATTCTGCACCAGGCAAAGCTGCAACGGCTTCAGTCAGAAGAAAATCACCTTTTTTAATCCAGGATTTTAATTCCTCGGCAATCTCACGCGCCTTAGAATAACTGGATAAATTACCTGTGGGTATTTCTTTACCTTGCACCGTAATCTTACCGGATTTTAATTGGCCATAATTTACCTCGCCCAGACTTCCCGGAATCATCTGCGGATAGGCCTGACTATAATCCACCACCTGGGTATAGATTTCTTCATCGCCAATTGCCGCGTATTTAACTATCTCTTCATCTAAGATAGGTATGGGAACACCAATCCCTACTGTCACAGTTACGCCATAACCCAGCATACTTGTTCCTAACAGCCACTCGGGTTTCATCTGTTTTAAATCACCAATTACCGCTATTGTGCCTGCGGGTGCTTGAGGTACACCATTATCTTTTCTTTTTACTGTGGGATTATGCTGTGTGCCCTGCCAGGCCACATAACCTATACCACCGCCTAAAAAGATCTTTGTGCCAATACCTATGGTCTTATAATAAGGGTCCTTTAAAAGCGGTGAAAGCTGACCTGCAGAGCAATAATTAGCATTACCTAATTTTGACTTTAACTCCCCCATATAGGTATAGATTATCTTATCCGAAAGATTTACTGCCACGTTGTAATTCTGATAGCAGTTGCGGATATTAAATAATACTGCTTCGTTTAGGTCTTTGATATTAATGAGGGTTTCTAATTTCTTGCGGGGATAGCAATCTGTGCCATAGGCAGTAGCTTCTAATCTTACGTCACGACCAGAAACTATCTCCTCGATCACATGCCCGCCGCCGTACTTAAATTCACCTGGGAAAACCTTATTGCGCGGGTCATCATCAGGTATGGCAGTCGCACCCAGATAAATATCCACTGCCGCAAAGCCGCAATAGGCAGGGACATCATTCAGCTTGCATATGCCGCCGCCTAATTTGATGCGTGGTTTAGAATGTCCGATATTAAAATATGCTCCTGATGAACACATCGGACCAAAGGTACCGGTAGTAACCACATCCACCTCTTGTGCTACCTTCTTGGCACCCTTTTTCTGGACCAAATCAATGATCTCTTCTGCGGTAACTACCACCACTTCACCTTTTTTAATCTTTGCGTTTATCTCTTTTATGGTCTTCATTCCTTTTTGCCTCCATTAAAACTATTTTTTCCACGAATTTTCACAAATTTTTATCAAATTTACACGAATGATTCGTGCGGATTCGCTATTTTATTCGTGTTAATTCGTGTATTATATGGCAATAACCTCTTTTATTTCTGGTACCTCTTCTTTTAATAATTTCTCAATCCCCATCTTTAAGGTCATCTGACTCATCGGACAGCAACCACAGGTGCCCGTAAGTTTTAATTTCACTACGCCATCATCAGTAACCTCTACCAAATCTACATTTCCGCCGTCAGCCATAAGCATAGGTCGAATCTTGTCTAAAGCCTGCTCTATTTTCTCTCTCATCTTTCCGCCCCTTTTTACTGGAATAATTCTGTACTTAAATAACGCTCACCAGTATCTGGTAATATAACCACGATTAGTTTGTCTTTATTTTCTTTGCGCTGAGCTACCTTAATGGCGGCAAAAGCAGCTGCGCCTGAAGAAATACCCGCTAAAATCCCTTCTTCTCTGGCTAGCCTCTTTGCTGTTTCCATTGCCTGCTCATTAGAAACCTGGATTATCTCATCGATAACCTTGGTATTCAGGACTTCAGGGACAAAACCTGCGCCAATACCTTGAATCTTATGCGGCCCGGCCTTACCGCCTGATAATACTGGTGAATC
>JAGUYA010000116.1 GCA_020061545.1 Candidatus Omnitrophota bacterium | reverse complement strand
TAAAGACTCCATTCTTTTCAGTAACAAGATCATATCTATTGTCTTCACCCCAAGGAACAAGCACATTAAACCCATTTTGTTTAAGTAAATATGTAACAAATGCTTCAGCGATATCGCCTTTTTGTTTCGTGATAGCCATTTTAACTACATTTCCTTATTGCCGCTGGTATCTTATCAATTATATCCGAGGCAATCATACTTAGTTGCATTTTTTCTTTTGCGGCTAAATCACCAGCTAAACCGTGAAGATAAACTGCGTATTTTGCCGCCTTAAAAGCACCTAAACCTTGACCTAAAAATGCGGCAATCATCCCGGTTAAAATATCACCGCTTCCTGCAGTAGCCATCCCAGGATTTCCGGTTCTATTGATATATAAATTGCCTTTATAATCTGCAACAACTGTATTATATCCTTTTAGAACTACAGTTACCTTATAATCTTTAGCAAATCTTCTGGCAACCTCTTTTCTCCTGCTCTGCACCTTTTTTACGCTTAATCCTAAAAGCCTGGCCATTTCTCCCGGATGAGGTGTTAATATCGTTGCCCGTTTGCCCGTTTGCCCGTTTGCCCGTAAAATCTTTAGATGTCCTACCAAGGCATTAAGCCCATCTGCATCAATAATCATAGGTTTATCTATTGTAGATATTACTTTTCTCACCAGTCCTTGCGTGGATTTATTCTGAGTAAGGCCCGGCCCGATTACTAATACATCCACATCTTTCACAAAATCTTTTATCTTTTTATAACCTGTCAGGTCTAACGTGCCTTCTTTTGTTTCCGCTAAAGGAAGCGTCATTACTTCTTTTGGTTTTATCTTGATTATCGACTGAGTTAGGCTTTTAGGAATACCCAATGTCACTAAACCCGCGCCAGAACGCAAGACTCCCTCAGCACATAATACTCCTGCTCCAGAAAATCTTACGGAACCGGCTAAAATAAAAATATGCCCGAAATCACCTTTATGGGCATTAAGTCTTCTGTGTAATAATTGCGCTGGCAACCGCATAATTTTTTACATGGGAAATAGATATGTGTACATCCATCTTCTTACCCCTGCCATTTAAAATCACACAGCAGGGCTTACCTTCTTTATCATTCAAAACCTGCACATCCTTCCAATTCAGCTTTGCATCGCCTAGTGCCTTAAACACCGCTTCTTTAGCGGCAAACCTACCCGCCAGATGCTGGTATAAACCCCGCCCTTCCTTGCTTCGAAGCAACTCTACGATGGAGGAAGAGCGGGGTAAACTACCGCGGGTTTTGGCGTTCTCTAATTCTTCTTTGGTGAATACGCGATTCAGAAATTCCTCGCCCCACTTCTCTATTGCCTGGCGCAGCCGCCTTACTTCCGTTATATCTACACCGGTTCCGATTATCATCTCAGCATCTTCATACCGTCATCCAAACCCGCATTGGAATTCCAATGCGGGTTTGGAATCTGTTGGGTCTTTAATCTATTAACATCTTCATTTCTTTAATAGCGCGCTCCAAACCCACCAATACTGCGCGACATACTATAGAATAACCAATATTCAATTCTTCTATATCTTTTATTTTAGCCACTCTTGCTACATTATAATAATTTAAACCATGCCCGGCAAAGACATGTAAGTCTTTACTTCTAGCATAATTAACTGCTGTTTCTAATTCTCTAAAATATCTATTCTGTTCTTTTTTATTCTTAGCTTCGGCATAGCGGCCTGTGTGTAACTCTATCATTCCTATACCCAATTTTTTTGTAGCATCAATTTGTTTTTTATCCGGGTCAATAAATAAACTCACTGCAATCCCTTTTCTTTCTAACTTATCCAAAGCTTGTTTTATCTTTTTAAAATTAGACACCACATCCAAACCACCTTCAGTGGTTATTTCCTGCCTTCTTTCGGGTACCAGGGTTGCCTGGTCAGGTCTTACTTTACAGGCAATCTCCACAATGTCTTCTGCTACAGACATTTCTAAATTTAATTTTATCTTCACTACCTCTTTTAAAATATACAGGTCTCTCACTTTTATATGCCGCCGGTCTTCTCTTAAATGCACGACTATGCTATCTGCACCCTGCGCCTGACAGATTAAAGCCGCAAATACCGGCTCTGGCTCAATTCCTTTGCGCACCTCTCGCAAAGTAGCCACGTGGTCAATATTTACACCTAGTTTGGACATATTCAATAATTGAACCTCTTTATCTCACCCTGGACATAAAACCAAACCATAATCGCCAATATAAGCGCAATGAGTTTAAGCCAAGGATGATAGGTAAACCAATGCAGGACTCTATAGCCAATACTAATTTTTTCTTTAGGCATCTTCCCTTTTCAGTTTGATAATCCCTTTAATCCTGGCAAGCAAATCTTCCCGGCTTAAATCCTTGTAGAACCTGCCCCGATAAACCAAAGACATATCCTGTCTTTCTTCAGAAACAATAATAATTACTGCGTCTGTCTCTTCACTTAAACCCAGCGCAGCGCGATGCCGGGTACCGTATATACGACTTAAATCCTGATTTTGCGTAAGCGGAAATAAACACCCTGCAGCAATAATGCGTCCGTGTTGTATGATTAAACCTCCATCGTGAAGTAAGCTACTGGGTGTAAATATGTTCTGGATTAAATCCGATGATACAGCTGCATCGATAAAAACACCACTTTCAATATAAGCGGTCAGAGGGTCATTCTTTCCCAAAACAATAAGCGCGCCAATTTTATTTTTACAGAGATTCTCTAAGCCCTTCCCTATCTGTTGTAATATATAATCCAGGTCCTCTTCTCTTAAGGTTGTACCGAAGAGATGACGCTGGCCTAATCGCGCCAGGCCCTGCCTTATCTCCGGATGGAAGATAATGAGAATTGCAATTACCGATATAGCGAATAATTTTCTAAATATCCAATCCAATATCTCAAAATCCAGCTTTTGGAATAAAAAAAAGGTAACCAAAAGAATAACTATTCCGCGTAAAACCTGTATGGCGCGCGTACCTTCGAAGAAAAGCATAATGTGATAAATCACAAACCAGAGTATCAATATTTCAACTATGGGTTTCCACATTAAATGAGCACACGACTTATGGAGCAAAAGCGACGTAAGTCGTTCTCCATAGAGTTACTACTTTGTTTGTGCGAATTTAACCCAGCCCTCTATGCCTAATATAACTGGTCTATCTTGCTTAGAGGGCTGGGTTAGTTCAGCCAAATAATTTATGTCGCACTTCGTGCTCCATAAATTATGGCTTCACTAACTTTCAAGGCCTGTTTTACAGCTTCAACATCATGAACCCTGACCATATGAGCGCCATTTTTCACTGCGAGGATACAGGCAGATACACTTCCAAAAATTCTCTCTTGCGGCCCTGCATTTAATATTTTGCCTATAAATGATTTTCTCGACGGTCCAATTAATAT
>JAGUYA010000015.1 GCA_020061545.1 Candidatus Omnitrophota bacterium | reverse complement strand
GGCTCCCCCGCGAGGACTCGAACCTCGGACCTGGTGGTTACACTTAACCCGAAATTACTTTCGGAAGTGGACTATATCTTCTCCATAGCTTTTGCTTTAGGAGGCGGGTGTATAGTCTCTGCACTTTACCCTGATTTCTCGGGGTCTTAGCTCAGTGTTACCCTGCTAAAGGGCTTCACTGAATTAGCCCGCTTTTTCAACCACGGTTTCCCGTAGAAGCTGCGCTTTGAGCATTTTTGCTCGCACAGCCACTCGCTCTACCAACTGAGCTACGGGGGAATTAGTTTATTTATTTTAACTTAAGATTACTTTTAAATCAAGGGCTAAATAATCTGTCCTTCTAAATCCTTAATCTTGTTATCGATTTCGGAAATTAATTTCTCTATCTCCTTCATGCGGCGGCCATAATCCCTGGCTGTATCCTCATCGCGGTAAATATGCGGATGGGATAAGGCGCGCGCCTTGGCATAGCTTTCCAGGCGCAGTTTCTCTTTTTCTTTCTTGAGTGTATTTATTTTGTTGCGGAGAGTTGAATTATGGATTTTGCGTTTCTTCTCTTCTTCTTTACGCCGCCTCTCTTCTTCTCTTGCTTTTTCTCTTGCCTTTTCTTTGGCCTCATCTCTTTTTGACGGCTTGACTTTGACTTCCGGCCTGTGCGTTTCGCTCACTAATTCTGCCTGGTCTTTTTTCTCTAAATAATAGTCAAAGCTGCCGGGGAATTTTCTAATCCTGCCGTCTTTAACCTCAAAAACCTTATTGGCAAGGGAATGCACAAAATAAATATCGTGGCTGATAAACACCAGCGTCCCCTCATAATCCGTTAATGCTCTCACCAGGGCATCCACTGCATCTACGTCGAGATGCGTGGTAGGTTCATCGAGCAGGAGAAAATTCGGCGGATTAATCAAAAGTTTAGCCAAGATAAGCCGGCTCTTCTCGCCTCCGGAAAGCACCTTGACCTTTTTATCGGAATCATCACCCGTAAAAAGAAAAGCGCCGAGAATTGTACGGATAGTCTCCTCTGACATATAACCAGGTGCAGCAGAATAGGCTTCCTGTAAAACAGTATTCTCAAGGTTTAGTACATCCATGCGCGTCTGGGAAAAATATCCGATATCTACATTGTAGCCGACAATACGTGAACCGCTATCAATATCCACCACCCCAGCCAAAATCTTTAAAAATGTGGATTTACCCGCTCCGTTCTCACCGGATAAAACTGCCTTCTCACCCTGGAGTACCTCAAAGTCCAGGTCTTTATACACCTGAATATCGCCGTAAGATTTAGATATTCCTTCCAGCACCATTACCTTGTAACCGCTTCTTGCGGTAGGAGGAAAATGGAACTTTCTGATACTTTCTCTGGAGTCTGGGGGTACTACAATCTTCTCCTCTTCCATTCTTTCCAAAACCCTGCGTTTGGCGCGCACTGACGCGGCTTTATTCGGCTGGGCGTGAAAACGGTCCACGAATCTCTGTAACTGCTGGCGTTTCTTCTCCTGTTCCTTAAACTGCTTCAGGAGATAGGTGCGCTTTTCTTCTTTTATCCTCTGGTAATGTTCATAATTACCGCGGACCTTAAAAATTGCACCGTTCTCCAGAATCAAGGTGTAATTCGTCACTTCATTCAGGAAAGCCTTGTCATGGGAAATCATCATAAATGTGCCGTCAAAACCGGTAAGATAATCTTTCAGCCATAAGGCGGCGCTTAAGTCCAGATAATTCGTCGGCTCATCCAGCAGTAAAATGTCATAATGATAGGTTAAAAGTTTGGCTAAGAGGGCACGCATCTGCCAGCCGCCGCTCATTTGGGATATGGCACGGTTGAAATCTCTTTCTTTGAAGCCCAGGCCCATTAAAATCTTCTTGGCCTTATGTTCCAGTTCAAAAAACCCCAGCGTCTCTAAATTATGCAAGACCTCTCCGTAACGTTCTGAACCGGCTGCGTTTCTTTCCTCAAGTTCTTCTTTTTCTTTTTTCAGGTGCATAATTCTTTCATCGCCTTCGGTCAGTTCAGATAAAACCGAGGCCTGGGATTTAAAATTTGCCTCCTGTGGAAGATATCCGATATGGATATTTTTATGCACTACTACGCTTCCCGCTGAAGGCTCTATTTCCTGAAGTATCAGCGCAAAAAGCGTGGTTTTGCCTGAGCCGTTGGGCCCGATAAGACCTATCTTCTCTCCATAGTTTACGCTTAAGGAAATATTTTCGAAAAGGACTTTCTTGCCGTAATTTTTAGATAAGTTGGTAACGGTAATCATGGGAATTAAACTGGCCGGCGGGATTCAAGGGCCTTGGATAAAGTGGTGGCGTCTGCGTATTCTAAATTAGAACCCATGGGGATACCTATGCCCAAGCGCATTAATTTTACTCCCAAAGGCTTAATTAATTTAGCCAGATATAAAGCCGTAGTTTCTCCCTCTGTATCTGCATCAGTGGCTATAATTACTTCCTGGATGTTATCCTGTTTTATCCTCTGAAGTAGACCATCAATCTTTAAATCGCTGGGGCCCTTGCCTTCTAACGGCGAGATAGAACCCAATAATACATGATACACGCCGCTAAAATTTCCCGTCTTTTCTATTGCGCTGACATCGCTGGGCTTTCCTACAATACAAATAATGTCTTTCTTACGACGGATATCCTGGCAAATCTGGCATAATTCCTGTTCACTGAGATTATTACAGATACGACAAAACCGAACATTCTCTTTCACTTTAGATATCGCCTCTGACAGGCCCTTTATCTCCTCGCCAGATGCATTCAGGATATATCCGACGATGCGTTCGGCACTGCGCCTGCCGATTCCCGGAAGCTTAACTAATTTTTTTATCAATTTCTCAATGGATTCTGTATAAGCAGGCATTATTCCTCTTTAATCACCCTTCCGTTAAACGTCTCCAGGGCAGATTTTATAAAAGGGTCATTTTCGCGGCTATTTTTTTCTGCTATTTCCTTAGAAAGCGTAAAATTAATCCCTATATGCACGTTCAATAATTCCCCTAAGACCTGTTCTATAATTGCCTTGTTTTCTTTGCGCTCCAGCGATTCTTTATGTAACGAATAATTCACCGGGAAAGAAACCGTTAAAATGTTTTTCTCTAACTTCGTCGGCGTGCCTTCGTTAAGATACGTGGCCATGGACATCTTCACCCTGCCTAGATTATCAATGACATTGCGCCAGATTTTTTTCACATTATCTAAAGAAGCGGAATGAACCTCTTCGGTGGGCTTGAGGCTAGAGCTGTCTTCTTTTTTCGCTGCCGGCGTCGAGGGTGCCTGCGTCGATGGCTTCTCTTCTATAGGCACAGGATTTGATTCTTTCAAATGTTTTGGCGGTGATAGATTTAAATGAGAACCCCTCTTATCGTGGGTCAGCTTGGCCAGGCTTATCTCTAAAGGAATACGCAAAGACTCCAACCGCTTGGCCATCTCTTGCGTATTTACTAAAATATTAAAAGCATTAAATATCTCCTCCAGACTAAAAGCCCGGGCTTGCTGTAATAATCTTGCGCAGATTTCCTGGGGTAAATCTATTAACTGGGAATTGCCTAAAGTAATCCCGGCAATCATGAGATTACGGAAATGCTCGATGAGATTGGTTAAAAAATTACCTATATCTTTACCTTCATCGATAATTTTGTGCATTAATTCCAGCGCACCGGCCGCATCTTTATTTATTATCTTATCGGTAATATCAAAGAGCGCATCCTGCTGGACCAAGCCCAGCATAGAGACCACATCCTCAAGCGAGACCTCATCTTTGGAAAACGCGATTAACTGGTCTAATATGGACTCCGCATCCCTTAATGAGCCGTCGCTACTTTTGGCAATGGCAAATAATACTTTCTTATCTATATTTATTTTCTCTGCTGTAGCTATC
>JAGUYA010000016.1 GCA_020061545.1 Candidatus Omnitrophota bacterium | reverse complement strand
CTTTAGTATTTGTAAAGTGTATTTTTTAGGTTTGACCCCTTTTCTGTGTCGTGTTGGGTATTTTTGATTTATTGCAACTCTATTTTATCCAGTACAGAGGCCATTCTACAATGTTTTATTTGCTCCTTTTTAAGTTTTTTTATGCAACTGGTGAGTTCAGCAATATTTGTAAAATGTATTCTTTAGGTTTGACCCCAAGCCTTCAAGTTCAATTCAAGCTGAGACATCAGGTGATAAAAGGACTAAACTGTTACTTATGAAATTAAAGCCTGACGATTTCCCATTATTATCAGAACCTGATTTTTAAACCTGCATTATATATTATTCCCCCATAATTTACTTTTTCTTTATTGCCATCAATATCAAATTCAGGCTCTACCCGAAACCATTTTACATCTAACCCAATTGCAACTTTTTCTGAGAAATAAAAATCGATACCTCCTACTATGTGAAACCCCAGTGCACTTTCATTCAATGACTTGGATTCAGAAATTCTATAAGAAGTAGTTTCAGACTCTACTTTACAGAAATAATACCCTACCCCACCACCACCATAAAGTTCAAACTTATCATTTCTTAAAGGTGCGATATACTTTAAAGTTAAAGTGAGAGGTATTGCAGAGGCGGTATCTTTATAGATA
Source organism: Candidatus Omnitrophota bacterium (assembly GCA_020061545.1). GTDB lineage: Bacteria > Omnitrophota > Gorgyraeia > Gygaellales > Profunditerraquicolaceae > JAGUYA01. Next base: position 4,181 of record JAGUYA010000016.1, on the reverse strand, counting down.
ATTTTTTATATATACACCTTCCCTCCCTCTTCAGAGCTATAAACTCCTACACCCTCCAATTCAGATCTATAATATCCTAAACCAGCCTCAATAGCAAAATTTGGATGCACCTTATAACCAAAGGCTGCCTCAATATTAGAGCCTGTGTCAAAATCCTCCAAACCATCTTCATCACTATTAGGACTAAATATACCTCCTTTTATTGCAAAATAGCTACTCCCTTGCGCAAAAGCATTTACAGTAGTAAATAGTGCTATAATCATTACTAAAACTGCACAATTTTTCATTTTAAAACCCTCTTTCCTCATTTTTTTCATTTAACACCTCAAACATATTCCTGTGTTAAATTCTTTACAAATATTTATCCCTAAATTTCTATTCTAATATCCACTTCCATTTTGTATGAGCTGACAGTTGGGTTGAAATCCTCTCAAGAAGTTGTTCAGCTTTCTCTTTTGATGCAATTTTTAATACCTTCATCTTTTCTTCAGGTATTTTATCTCCAAGAAGTTCCATCCGGGGTAAAATATAAACCTCTGTTTTTCCTGTATAATTTTCTTCAATTAATACTGTAAAAGGTAATTCTACGCTAAAAATCCTTAAAACATTTTCTTCTTTTTCCTCTTGTAATACCCCGTCTTGTAATACCCCGCCACCATATTTCCACTTTTCATAATAATAGAATCCATCAATATCAATGTAGGTAATAGTGCCTGCCTTTTCAGATACCTTTAATACTTTGGGTATGATGGCATATCTGGTTAAGATGGTTACGGCATCTTTCCATGTCTGATTAAAGGATGCATCAAATGTCTTTTTGATAGAGGATTTCCGTATTTCACTGAGTTCAGGAACTTTTATATCTCTTAGTTGATTTTCAAAAAGAGAACTCTTTGGTAGTTCACAACCTGCTATTAATAAGACTACTATATAAAAAAATAAGCCGACTTTCATTGTAAAGTTCATTTGCCACCTAACTCCTTCAATTTAAGCTCAATTTTTTTAAATAACTCTTCTTCAATCAATCCGTTAGAAAATAACAAGTGAGAATAGGGGGTTCTAAACAAAGAATGTATCCTAATTCTTGTTTTATTATCATCTATAGTGGTTAATAGCATGCTTACATGAAGTGTGGTATCACTCCTTGTTTCAAGATTACCTCCCATGGAAACACCTCCAGAAATTTTTTTGATATCTGAAGGGTCTATACCTCCTATTGTATAGGTCAATAATCCAGAATCCTTATCTTTAGCGTTAATAGTAACCTTTGATCCTATTAAGACATTTTCACATGCCTTCCACACTACTTCGAAGTAATTATCATATATCTTTTCTCTCGGTATAGATCTTTCACGAATGTTATATAAACTCTGCTTCAATGGCAGGGAGCAACATATCATAAAAATAACTGTTAAAATAGTTGCAACAAAGATTATTTTTCTCATAGTTTGTTGCCTCCTGCCATTGTCTTCTGAATAAAAAACTTAATATTTTCTATTCTTTTCTCTAAACCTGGCTGGCCAGAGAGCAAATGGGATTTTAAACTGTCTTTTTCATTCCTTTTTGAAAGCCTTTCCATAAGATATACCATTGAATTTGGATTATAACCAGCTTTATATAGGTATTTAATAGCGAATTCATCAGCCTTTCTCTCCTGTTCCTCATTATAACCTTCATATATTGCTTTAGATATAAGTGTCATTATTGTTCCATCGTAAATTGGAGATGCCCTTACTTCTAAGTTTGCTGTAATTCTGCTGAATGCTGGTTGTGTATGTCCTGAAAGAGCCGACTCCTGGGGTATAATTACAACTGCCCAACCCGTTGCTCCTGCTGTTACTACACCCATTCCTAATCCCACAGTCCAAAATAAGGCTGCTCTTATTGTTTTTTTATTGCTTTCAGTTTTAAATGTTTGAATCTGGTCTCCATTTGAAATATGAGCAATTTCATGTGCTAACACAACTGCCAATTCATCTTTGCTTTCAAGAATATCAAGTAAGCCACTGGTAATATAAATATCTCCTGATGGACCTGAAAAAGAATTTGGTAAAGGATCAAGGATTATATGAAAGATATATTGCCTTTTTTTAAGATTAGATGACCCAACTAATCTTTTGCCAATCTCATTAATGTTATTATTTATCTGTTCATTATCTAACATAACGAATTGCTCATAAATTACATTACTAAAAACATTTCCAATCTCTATCTCCCTTTTTTTAGCTATTTCTTCTGAACTTTCATATTCTTCTGAACTTTCATAAAAACCACTGCAAATCGAAACCCAATTAAATAAAAGTATATGCAATAAAGCAAAAGACAATAATTTCTTCAAGATGTTGTCCATAAACACCTCTCCTTTTGGTCTCTGCTCTGAGAAAATTAAACTATTGCTGCATGACCAGATAACTTATTTATTAAGTAGAACCGTTAAGTTTATCATTTCCATCTCTGATTTTTATCAAAAAGTATATCCAATATTTAAAGTAAGTCCATGGCTGGAATCGGTTTCGTAGTCCTCCACTCCATATTGTTTCAATATGGATGCAGATGAAGGATCTTCGGATTTAAAAAACCAAGCACCATATCCTATATTTAAAGAGATAGGTACTCCTTTGAATTTGTAACCAACATTTATCTCAATTTCTGCAGCTCCTTCTCCTCCCGAAGGCACAGCACACATTTCAATTTTAGCAGTAATACCAGTTTTATCTGGCTTTGTTCGCAGTCCTACCCCAAAAACAGCACTGGAAATATCATGTTTTGTACTAAGAGCCTCAAATTTATTGGTATCTGTAAATTTAAAATCGGCTTCCATAACTCTTCCACCAATAAAGAAAATAGCAGACTTATATACAAAATACCCAACATCAAAACCTATGTCTTTTCGATCTGCCTCGCCAATATTTAGAAAGCTGTATTTACCATAAAGATAGAATCCTCTTACGAAAAACTCTTTATGATATAATTTAATCTCTGGCCCAATCGAAGTATTTATTTCTGATTTTATTTCTTCAGTTACAGTATAATAACGACCACCTGTACCTATATATTCTTTGCCATATCTCCAGCTCGTCCAATAATACTGCCGTGATTTTATACCCACGGTGATATATGTGTCCTTTTCTCCCTCTGATAAAGCATTATTAACAAGTGCAAAGCAGAAAAATCCATAAATTCCCAAACCAATTAATAAAATCACCAAAATTTTTATACCCTTCATGGGCTACTTACCCTGATGTAAAATGTCAAAAAACAAAAGAGGCGTTTCCTGAAACTTCAGGAAACGCCTTCTTTTGCTAATTGCTAAGTTTTTGTAAGGGCTTAAAAGTGAGTGAGTGAGTGAGTGCAAATTTCGAGCTATGATGTTAAATATGAAGAAAAAAGAGTCAGGATAAGACTTCTTTCTCAAGGAGACCCCCCTTAAAGACACATAAACTTTAAGTCATAGCATCCTGATAATGTCAAGTTTTATTTTCTCATGAATAGATTATGATAGCTTATAGGCCAGTTCTTTCCTGTTTTCATAATAATACGATAAGGCATCATGAACTGCTTCGAGAGTTAGATGGGGAGCGAAATAATGTTGTCAACAATGAAAGAAAGGAAGATTCAGCCTTCTACGGATTATATATCTCCATCATCTCCTCAGTATAACCACCGTCCTCCCTGTATATATAAAGTGGCCTCTCCACCTTTAAACCAATCCTTCCTCCCTTTACAGACTCTATTAAAACCATCTTCGCCTCTGATGATATATTTGAATGCACAAATCTCAATCGTTTAGGTTCAAGCCCTCTCTTTCTGAGCTTCTCCATAATTTCCGAAAGTCTATGAGGATGATAAATAATATAAAACCTGCCTTTTGCCTTTAAGAGATGAGAGGCTGTAGCAATAAGCTCTTCAAGTCTCAGCTTTATTTCATGCCTTGCAATAGCCTTTTCATCTTCGATACTGATACGACCACTTTTGAGCCTCCTGAAGGGAGGGTTCGATACAGCAAGATCATAAGCGTGAGGCGTGAGGCGTAAGTTGTGAAGCGTCCTTATATCGCACCGTACCACCCTGATTCTATCTTCAAGCAAGTTCAGGAGAACATTCTTTTCCGCAAGTTTTACAAGATTATCCTGAAGCTCAAAGAGTGTAACCTTTGCATCAGGGTATCCCTTCGCAAGGAG
>JAGUYA010000182.1 GCA_020061545.1 Candidatus Omnitrophota bacterium | reverse complement strand
TCCAGAGATGAAGTTCACCTTTTTTTAGGTTTGCCCCGCAGAATTTCCGTCCTTGACCAAGGTCAAGGACCTTTAGGGTCAACCTTACAAAACTGTGCCGAGGGAGGGAATCGGACCCCCCACGCCGGCCTTTTCAGGGCCGCGCTCTACCACTGAGCTACCTCGGCTAATGGGTATTATTTAACCTTTTTACCACAAAAGGAGAAAAAAGCAAGTAGATTAAAAAAAGCGTAAATAGGGTAACGCCTGCTTTTCTAAAAAAAGCAGCCTGAATCAACAAAATAATTAAAATTAAAACTGTAAATTTTGTTTTCTTACCGAGGAACTGTTTCAAGCCATCCAAATTTAGATATCTCACCCGCGAAACCATCAAAAATGCTAAGAACAAAACTATAAATATAAATACAATGGGGATGGACTGCGGTAATGGTGATATGTCTTTTCCTTTTCTATATATCAGGATAAGGGAAGCCAGTATACCTCCGCTTACAGTTGTGGGTAATCCATAAAAATAATTAGCCAGTTTTTCCTTAGGGGTAATATTGTATTTAGCCAGCCGCATTACGCTACAAAATAAATAAATGAATAACGCCAGGGTCGCCCAGAAATAAAATTGCCGATAAACAAAGATATAACCCAAAACAGACGGAGCAATGCCAAAAGAGACCACATCCACCAATGAATCCAATTCTTTGCCGAATTCGCTGGGCACAGGATTTTTTCTGGCAATTTGACCGTCCAAACCATCGAATAATACCGAGAGAATTATTGCCCAAGAGGCAAAGGTAAAGTGCGACTCCAAAGAAAAAATTATAGAAACAAACCCCGAGATAAGGCTTAATACCGTAATAGAATTGGCTAAGAAATTCATCCTTCGATTCGCCTCGCTCCCTCAGGATGAACCCTCAAGCGTAGTCGAAAGGGGTCATCTTGCCTGCTCCATAATTTTCACAAATATATCCTGGGCCAATCCTAAATTAGGTAAGTGATATTTACGCGCCGAAACCCTTAATCTGGTAGTCGCAGCAGTCAGCCTAATCAATCTAATATATACACGGCTTGACTCTGCCTCTAATTCAATATAGCCCTTGGTTGGGTCTTCATATTTTATTTGGCCGCGAATTCTACCTACCATTAAAGCAGAGTCCCACAGACTATCGTAAGATTTATCCGTTTCACCCTGTATTGTATCTTTGCTAATAGCATAGCCTCCCAGGACACCCACTGCACCTCCTACAATTAAAGGTGCGCATCCTGAAATACTTACAAAAATACACGGAATTAAAAAGAATATTATCTTTCTCATCTTAGTTCCTTCCTTGAGAATACCTTTATAAAACAAAGAGTGGTCAATCCCAGAATTAAGCCCCAAGAAAAAATAAAAAATATCCAGCCGCCAATTCTCATCTGGCCTTCTCTAATTGCACTTTTTCTCTCTTCCAGGCAGCTTTTACCAAAATTGCCAAGGTCAGAAAAATCAATAATAGTCCTATTCTTGTGCCTAAAATAAAAAACCGGTTTGCCGAAGAGACATTTTTCATAAATATTATCGGGAGCCACTCCTGCCAGAACCACATCCCTAATATAAAAAATAAGAATAAAGGCGTGATATACCTGATAATAAATTTATAAATCTTAGGCACCTGCATATCCGCACCCTTGTGTATCTCATCCCAGGCCTTCTGGATGCCAAAGACCCAGGCAAAAAGTATGGTTTCGATGGTAGCGAATAAAACCAAAAAGAATGTCCCGCCCCAGAAATCCAGCTCATCCACTACGCCATTCTTTAAGAAAAATATTGCGGGCTGACAGAGTAAAAAGGAAATAACCCCAAAGATTAAAACTGCCTTTTTTCTACCGATATCAAACTCGTCTTCCAAAAATGCTACTGCAGGCTGGGCCAGTGAAACCGAAGAAGTCACTCCTGCCAAAAACAAAAGGGAAAACCAGATAAATCCTAAAATTTGTGCCAGTGGCAGCTTGTTTAAGATTAAAGGCATGGTCACAAATCCTAAATTAAATACGCCGGAACGGGCAATGGACTGTATATCTTGCGGACCAAAGAAGACAAACGCTGCGGGGATAACAATACTGCCACCTAAAATCACCTCGGCTAATTCATTGGTACTGGCAGCAGTCAGACCAGAAAGAACCACATCGTCTCCCTTAGATAAATAGCTGGCATAGGTAAGGATGACTCCGATACCTACGCTTAAAGTAAAGAATATCTGACCTGCTGCTTCCAGCCAGACCCGAGCAGATTTTAAGGTAGAAAAATCCGGATTCCATAAGAAACCAAATCCGCCGGAAATATTCCATGCAGGTTTGGTTAAATCCGGCGTGCCTAAAGTAACCACCCTCATCAACAACACCAAACCAAAGATAAATAAAAGTGGCATGGCCCATTTACAGAGCCGTTCTATCCCGCCTTTTATTCCATAATATATCACCCAGATATTCAAAATAAAAGTGATGAAGAAAAACAGATATGCGGGTCCTAACCCCTGAAAATACTGATTACTCTCCAGACCCTGAAAACCCCTGAGGAAACTCTGCATTGTCGCCTGGTTAGTGAGTTTACTGTATTTTCCCAGAAGGGCAAAGAAACTATAAGCCAGGGTCCAGGATTCTATATAGGTATAATATATAAATATCACTAAAGGCCCGAATATCCCGATGACGCCAAAATATTTAATAAAGCGGTTCTTCTGCCAGATACTGTGAAATATCCCCGGCGCTGTGCCATGTTCAAAACCACCGCCGTAACGGCCTAATGTCCATTCAATCCACATCAGCGGTATGCCCAACAAAAATAACGACACAAAATAAGGAATCATAAATGCGCCGCCGCCGTTTGAGGCAGCTTTAGCAGGAAATCTCAAGAAATTCCCCAGACCTATGGCAGAACCCGCTACTGCCATAATCACGCCCAAGCGCGAACCCCAGGTATTCCTAGTTTTTACCTGTGCCATAAAACCAATCCTCTAATTTATTCAAAGCACGAGACACTTCTTGGTTTAATTTATCCCCCAAGGCAATTGACTTTGGTTGAATAATTAAAATAATTATATCTACCTTTAAATTATTTTGCAAGTAATTTATCGCCACTGTTATCGAGGCATTATGCGTAGCAAAGAGATTAACTGTCTTTAAATCTTCGGCTCCCAAAATCTTAAATCCTCCTGGTCTTCCGCCAAAATCCACCGCATCTATAATCACTACGGTATCGGGTTTTTCTTGAATAATCTTCCCTAAATAATTTTCCGGACTCATGCCAGCATCGTAAACTGTAAAAGACACTTTATCTTTCATGCGACTGGCTAAAATCGAACCCGCTCCATCGTCACTACGTAGCCGATTACCGATACCTAAGACTATAACCTTACCTTTTAATCTGGATTTAAAATCTTCCCACATATCATAAGCATTTTACATAATTGCTATTGCTTCCTGAATTAAAGGTAAAATCCCCCGGATTTCTTCCTTAGATAATCTTCCTAATTTAGCAAAAGCAGCATTGCCCATCCTGTCCTTAATTTCTCTGGCAATCTGCAATTTCTTAGGACCTTTATTATAAGAATGTATGCTAACCACGATTTTTCCGCCTTCATCCTCCCAAGACTGAGAAAATAATTGCTCATCCAAACTGCTGTCATACGGCATACCCCCTCCTTTCTATAGTGGTATTCCCAACTCTTTGACTATCACCCTGCCGCAATATTTCGGCCCATCGCCTAAAACCATACCGCGTTTCTTGGCTACAAAGGTAATTGTTTTATCTGCCTTTACACAGCAACCTAAAACTTTACCGCCTGTAGCATCTAAACCCGAAGGTATATCCACAGATAAAATATAAGCCTTTGCCGTATTGATTATTCCGATTAAATCCCTAAAAATCCCCCTTACTTCACCCTCTAAACCCACACCCAAAAGTGCATCGATAATTAAAGCATATTGATAAATCTTATTTTTAACTAAATGCAGGCTTTCTTCGCCAACCTCGACTGTCTTCTGTTTTAATTTCAATAGAATCTCTAAATTTATCTTCGCCTCGTTTTCCACCTCGGAAACCTTTCCTGCCAAAAATATATCGGGTTTTATACCATAAGTTAAAAGGTGTCTTGCTGCTACAAATCCATCTCCGCCATTGTTTCCCCTGCCGCAGAATATCGCAACACTTCTCTCGCTGCGCAATATTTTTATTGCCTCTTCGGCAACCTGCCTTCCGGCATTCTCCATTAAGACAAGCGTAGATATGCCAAATACGTTGCGCGCTTTTATATCAATATCCCGGGATTGTCTTGCGGTGAGTAATTTAGAACTTTTTACCATGACGGTAAGGTCGGGTTTTATTGTATTCTATCTTTTCCAGGAGGGTCTTTTCTAAATCAATACCCCTTGCGCCGCAGTAATCAAAGATACGGATACAGCAATCCGCCAGTTCTTCGGCAATACTGTCTTTTGTGCCGTGGTTGCGCATGGCCTCCTCTGTCCCACCAGCCCTTCTTTTTGGCAATGCGATGGCATTCGGTAATAAATTTATTTATCTTCCAAATCTTATTGTTGTTTTGCTTTTTGCACACGGGTTTCTTCCTCCAGTTCTTCTAAGGTAATTGTTTTATCTAAAACAGGAAATGCCTTCTCCGAGATAAATTCTCTCGCATAAGTGCTCGGAGAAGATACCTCAACCTGGGTATTGTTTTTGTCTATCTCTTTAAAGAATAAACCTACCGGCGTGGTATCTTCACTAGAAACGTATATAGCAATCATATGCTTTTTTATATCTTGTACATAAATATATGCCTCAATGCGCTTTACTATATCCAGGGTCGTAGTATAGCAAGTAAAATAATCACAATTAAAAGTCTTGGTTATGGCGGATTTACGGTTGTCTTCCAGGACTTTAGTAGAAACACCGGCAATACCTTTTGCGCCTTCAATTATGCTTGCACAACCAACTAACCCAATAACCCAATAACCCAATAACCCAATAACCCAATAATGTTTGAATTTTATCATTTCGCCCCCTTTATTCATTTATGACCTGCCGGATTTTATCCAATTGCCTGCGCGTCTCTTCCTCGCCTCTTTTGGCAAAATCTTCTCCCCTGTGTAATTCTAACCAGTGTAACCCCTGTGTATCAGGGTGAAGGACGATATC
>JAGUYA010000159.1 GCA_020061545.1 Candidatus Omnitrophota bacterium | reverse complement strand
TCGCAAATCAAACGCGAGATTTTCGCAGATAAATCTTTAAATCTGCGTATATCTGCGTGCAATCTGCGTGTATCTGCGTTTAAAAAGGTAGTTCTTAAATTGGGCTAAGGACAGAGATAGTTAGCCGTGTTAAGATATTAGAGAACACAAAACAGGCCCCTTTAAGAGAAATATTTATCAATACAGCTATTGCTTCGGATTATTGCAATAATCTTATGGAGCGTCTTCTTTTTACAAATTTTATCCAGTATTTCAACCATTATGGTGGAGAGAAAAAGAGATTATAGATTTTGAACACGCTATGGAAGACTTTAGCAAAGAGTATTGTAAGTTTTTCTTATCCAAACAAGTTGACAATATTTTTTTTAATTGATAGCTTAAGGAATGTTTTAAAAAGTAGGGTGGTCAAGAGAAATAAAGTTTGGTGTTTAGAGAATAAATTAGAAGACACAAGTTTGTTAAAATAATGATTCCAGTGATAAAAAATCAGATTGCAGAGATTATATCGACGCAAAATAATCACGGTAATCAGGCATAATCCTTAATTTATACCTGAAAATCATACCAGGAGTTCCATATGTTATTAGATATTCTTAAACAATTCAATTGGGTGGATATTGTTGTTATAATTCTTTTATTAAGAATAGGTTACATCGCTTTTAAGAATGGTCTATTAATAGAACTCTTCAAACTCTTGGGCACTACTTTAGCAATCTATCTTGCCTTACATTATTATACTACTTTTTCAGATTGGATTAATCAGCGCCTTCCGATACTCAGAGAAAAAGTGCCGTTTGAATTCTTGGATTTCTTATCTTTTCTTGCTCTGGCAATTTTAGGGTATCTTATCTTTGTTTTATTGCGTAGCATGTTCTATCGCGTAATCAACAAGATAGAGGCAGTGCCGCAATTAAATCATTGGGGAGGTTTAGTCTTAGGTCTCGCCAGAGGAATTCTGTTTAATAGTTTAATCATCTTTATGTTGGTTATCTCTAGTATAGATTATTTTAAAAATAACGCTACTGATTCTTATTTAGACCATCGTCTATTTAAAATCGCGCCTGCAACCTATAGTTGGTTATGGAATAGTTTTATGTCCAAGTTTATGCCAAATGAAAGATTCAATAAAACTATCTTGGAGATTCAAGAGGATTTAGGAGTGTTTAAAAAACCAGAAACATCTCCTGACGCATTGTGACATAAATTTCTACCATAGTGTCATTCTCGCCAAAGCCGGAATCCAGAAATTCTGGATCGTCCGGTCAAGCCGGACGACGACAAGAATTTATGTCACAGAACGCGTAATAGTTTGAGCTCTTGGAAGCACTCCGACGACGAGTTCGTAGAACTTAACCCTCGTAACCTCGGGGGTTAAAAAGACGGGAGTTCTTTTAACCCGACTTTGACAGATAAGGCTTTGTTCCGACGAGACAAAAGTGAGTTTTGTTACCATATAGGGTAGGCAAGAACGCATACTACCACATGTCCTTTTACCCTTTGGGGAGAGTAATGATAAATAGGCCTAAGCTTAAGGAAATCTTTTATCTCTCTGAAGGCGTCTTCTACTTCACAGGGGTTCCTTTAGGCTTTAACTACTCCATGGGCTTTGAGATCTAAAACATTATACGAATAAAAACTCCTACGCGCCTACGAGATGGACACGAGTTCCCTGTTTACCGTCGGGCAGGGACGAAAGAACTGCTTAAAAACCTATTTTTCTCTCAAAGTTGCGCGAACTGTTACAGTTTCTGTGTGCCTTCTATTGAGATAGTGTCGGCTTTGGAGGTAAGGGTGGATTGCGCTGTGCCAGTGGGCAACTCAACAACAAAAGCAGAGTTAAAGTATATAGGGGTAAGGCGTGTAGGCCTCAATGAGGAAATTACCTTTATTACTTGATTATGTTTATCCACAAACAAAACATCAATAGGAAAGTGCATAAAAAAGGTATGGATAGAATTGCAGGGTTTAATGATAAGAGCCTGGCCTTTCTTAAATTCTTTTTTACACAGGAGACCTTTTATGCGTGTAAAAAATGTATCGGCAATAATTGTGTCTTCGGCTAAAACGGTATTCTTAGTTTTATTGATTATTCTCATTTATATTAGGGCTTAAAAATATTCTCAGGAAAGGCTATGCCTTTTATCTTCATATCTTCGATAAATACGGGTGTGTATCCAGTGGCGTGAAATCCTCCTAAAACATTACCCTGGCTATCAATGCCAGTTTGTTGAAAAACAAATATATCTTGAAGGTCAATATGTATTTCATCTTTCATTCCTACCACTTCAGTTATTCGGACAATCTTACGGCTTCCGTCTGAGAGCCGAGTAGTATGCACGATTAAATCTACTGCAGATACAATCATCTCGCGTATTGCCCTTATAGGAAGCTCGATCCCGGATATCAAAATCATTGAATCAAGCCTTACCAAAACATCATGTGTAGAATTGGCATGGATACTGGTCATTGAACCATCGTGGCCGGTATTCATTGCCTGAAGCATATCCAAGGTTTCTATGCCCCGGCACTCTCCAATAATAATTCTATCCGGCCGCATCCTTAATGTATTCCTAAAAAGATCTCTGATAGTAATCGCACCCTTACCTTCAATATTAGGTGGCCTGGACTCTAATCGTATCCAGTGCTCCTGCTGTAACTTTAATTCTGCAGCATCTTCAATAGTAATAATACGCTCATTATTGGGTATAAATACTGATAAGACATTCAACACTGTGGTTTTGCCCGAACCTGTGCCACCTGAAATAATTATATTTTTTCTGATTAAGACGCAGGCTTTAAGGAAATCTGCCATTGCTTGATTGAGTGTATTAATCGCGATTAACTCTTCGGCTTTAAACATCTCCCTCTTAAACTTCCTTATGGTAAGAGCGGGTCCGGTTAAAGATAAGGGCGGAATTATAGCATTAACCCGGGAACCATCCGGAAGCCGAGCATCCACCATTGGCACAGATTCATCAATACGCCTGCCAAGAGGGGCAACAATCCGCTCAATTACTGTCTTTACCTGCTCATTAGAAATAAACCTTTTATCGGTGAACTCAATTTTGCCGTGACGTTCAATGTATATTTCTTCTTTGTTATTAACCATAATATCAGTTATTGTTGGGTCAGCTAATAAATCCTCCAAAGGACCTAAGCCTAAAGCCTCATCTACAATCTCTTTTACAAGTTTCTTGCGCACCTCAGAAGAAGAAACAAAGCCGTCTGTTTCTTCGGTCAAAAAATTCGCTACCATTACCTCGGCTTTTTTCTTTAACTCCTTTGTTTTTTTAAGCTCGCTAAATATCCTTAAATCCAAACTCTTCAGATTCAATTCCTCAATAAGCCGGCCGTGAATTCGGCGCTTCAAAAGAATTATCCCATCCACCTCTTCTGAAATCACTGGCTCCATCAATGGTTCTTCAATCAAACCCTGCATTTTCCAGAACTCTCCGGATTTTTCTAAAACCAGTTCTTTAAGCCGCAGCTGGTCTATTTCTCTAGATTCGATAAATAACTTCTCATCTTTAGTTAATACCTGACTGAGCTTTTTTATGTTTAAACTAATTTTTGCTTTAGGATTATCAATACCTACGGGTATGCCGCGATTTACTGCTAAACCCACCAATCTACCTTCAGAGGGTATCTGAGAAATAATATCACAAGGCAGGGTAACTTTTATTTCTTGCCAACTAAAGCTTGAGGCAGAGCTTGCTCGATTTAAGACAATTTTAATCATATCCAAAGGAAAATGCAGAAACTGCAATGTATCTATGACCCATTTAGTTTGGTATATGGAAAGGATATCCGGAGTAATCACTAAAAGAATAAGATTCGCCTGATTTAAAGTAGCCACAAGGACATCGCTAAAGTTCTTACCCGCATCTATGATTATATAATCATAATCTTTATCTAATAAATTAAATACATTCTTTATCATATCAACTTCAAGATAGGGTGATTGAGGAGGTCTTAAAACCCCTGGTAAGAAATCCAGGCCTAATGAACTTGAGGTCAAGAAATCCGCTTTTTTAAAATCCGGCGCCTGCTGCTGAAGCTGCCTTTTAAGAAAACGTATCAAATCCACCATTGACTTTTGCGGCTTAAGATTTAACATCCGAGCCATATCACCCACTACCTGTAGGTCTAAATCTACTAAACACACCTTCTTGGCTTGGTCTCTGGCTAAACTCACTGCCAGATTGGTAGTAATTAAAGTCTTGCCTACCCCGCCTTTTGTACTAAATATAACTATTTTCTTTGCCATTGTTTAATTTAATTGGTAGCTTATGGGAACATCTATCCAGAGTTCTTCTTGCTCTATAATGGGAGGAAAATGCGGATAAGAATCAATCTTTTTAGCCACATCAACAGCCTCGTAATCAAATATCTTATATCCCGACGACTCCTTAACTTTGACTTCCAAAAGTTCGCCTTGATAAGACAGGCGCAGACCTAATGTTACCGTTCCCTGAAAACCTGCTTTTTTGGCTAAAGAAGGGTAGGTTATCTTCTCTAATATACATTTTTGAATAATCCTGGTATATTCCACCATAGATTTGGGCAACTCTTCGCTAATATCACTGATGGCAGGAGAAGCTATTTTGGGAGTGATTTCTTCTATGTCTTGCGTAATCTTTTTTCCTTCGCTGATTATAGTAGGAGTAAGGGTAATAAATAATTCAACATTACCTCTTTCGCCCCGACCTCCGCCTAATTTGGTAGTTTTGTTTCTAAAGAATAATCCTAATATAGGCACATCGCCTAATCCTACAGTTTTACGGATATCCTCTTCAGTTTTTTGCTTCATCAGCCCACCAATAGCCATGGTCTGACCATCATTAAGAAAGAGCTGAGTAGAAGCTGTGCGTTTGGTTAAAGGATAGGCCTTGGCAGTAGGAGCGTTAGGATTGCCGATAGTTTCCGGATCGCCTATTTCGCTTACCTCTACATTTAACACTAATTTAATCTGTTTTTTATCAGTTACTGTAGGATTAATTTTTAATTTAATACCATACTCTTTATAATCTACTTCTGTGCTTTCGCCTGAAGTTAAGCCTCCTGTTGTTGAGGTTAGGCGAGTAGTAAATATAGGCTTTTCTCCACCTACTAATAACTCTGCCTCTTTACCGCTCTGACAGGCTAACCGCGGACGGGAAAGAATTTTGGCCTTGCCTTCCTGAACCAACGCATCAATCGTGGCAGTAAATTGATTACGCGTCCATTGGAAAACATGCCAGATAGCATTTAAGCTTCCACGCGCTGTTCCGTCAAAACGACCGGCAGGTTCGGTAAGGTTCAGGGACCCAGGCATCTCAAAACCCAATCTCGTAACACCATCTTTATTCAACTCTAATATCTGCACCTCAATATTCACCACTGCCTCTTCTTCTTTTACTTCAATAAGGTCGACTGTCTTATTTTTTAACGTACCTAAGACAGTGGCAATCCTTTCTTTGTCCTGGGTAGTTTTAACCTTGCCTAAAAGAAAAACCTTGCCCTCCTCCTCCTCAGCTTTCGTAGAAACATCAGCTAGATTCAATTTAGAAAGCAGATTATCTATGCGACGCTTGATATCGCTGGTATCCTCAACAAATACCTTTATACGATAAGACTGCTCGCCAGAATTGTCCCAGAATACAAGACTGGTTGTGCCTGGCGCTTTAGGGTTAATGGTTATTTCATCCTTGGAGACATCAGAAATATCAGCTATGGTGGGATTACCAATAATAATGCGAGTGGGATTCTTTACTGAAAGAACTTTAATCTCGCCCAGATATAACTTAAGCTCATCGCCAAGTTCCTCTGAAGCATAATTTGATAGATAGAAAGTTATTAAATTAAGCGCCACTAAAAAACTAATTAACCAACCTTTTTTCATTTTTTCGAAATATCTTACGGATGTTACAGGGGTTACTTTAAAGCAATTTTCTTAATATCCTTAACTTTTGTAACCTTTGTAACATTTTACCTTCACCTTCCTTTATTTTTATTTTGATAGCGGCACTCTCTCTTTGCCCAAGCCTCGATATATTTCTACATATTCCGTCGGTTCATTTTCTTCTTTTGGCGGCTGCTTAACTGCTTCTTGGGGCATCAAATATTGAAATAAAGTCTCCCAACTGACAGGCTGAATCGCTTGTAGTTGCGAATCTGCAAATGGACGTAAAATCAGACGAATCTTGCCTTGCTCCTGAACAAAGGTGATTAAATTTGCTTCTTGAGGAGTAAGGGCTAAGGTAATCAGAAGAAAAGAAACGGTTTCCCTTTTTTCTTCTTTCTTATATCTGCCTTCTTGCTCCTGGCCAGATATTGTGCTTGTCTCCTGGCCTACTGCCAAAACTAATACATTTTGAAAAAGGGGCATTGCCATTAACTGGGTGGTTTCTTTTCCTTCTGCTGTTTTCATCGGCACAGGCAACATTACAATAACATCCACATAATCCCTGGGTCTAATCATCCCTGCCAGAGTAGCAATATTATCTACAGAGATAGTAACTGCCCTTTTGCCTAAGGGCGTTCCCGTAGCCAATGAACTTTTAACTGTTTCCTGACGCGCAGGCCACTTTAGCTTGCTTAAAACTATCTGTTCATTTTTAAATATAGGCGCTATCGTAATCATCCCGGTAATTCTATCTAAAGAAACAGCTGCCTGAGGCTGTACAAACTGACTGGGAATTATACTTACTTCCAGGACATCTGCATTGATTGTAAAACCCTGAGGAATATCTTTTTTAGCTATCAACACCGAGACGAGATTTGCCTGTTCTTTTTGCAACTTTTTTCCCGCTTCTTCTTCAATGAAACGACGCTGCTGGTCAAGATAAACCTTAACCATAAATACTGCCATTATTGCTGAAATAAGGCCGATGATTAAAATAACTTTTTGTTTTTTTATTTTATCTCTCCTTCATCAACCTCAGTCTTTGCCTGAGGAGAAAGCTTGTTAATCAGATCCTCTATCCTTTGCTGGTGTTTTAAGAAAGTAAGACCTCTTTTAATATCATTCCACATTTCAGAAAGCCTACTAAATCTGTGTGAGAATTCAGAATATTACTTTGTCGAACCAACGTAAAAAACGTTCTTTCCCCTATTGGTTAGGATGTAAAAGTAATCTTTTTGGTTTTTCATTCTCCCCGAAATCCTTCACTCGCTGATGTTCGTTTTAGGATGAGCCCATCGAGTAGAAAAACACACCAAGGGACTCACTTTATTTCTTCTTCGTAAGTTTCAATTTTGGCATCGCGGAAAAGTCTGCTGATTAAATCCTCGATCTTGCGCTGTTGTTCTAAGAAAGTCAAGGCCCGTTCAATATCATTCCACATCTCAGTAAGCGACTTTTGCTTTCCGCCGCGCTTAGCTTCTAATTTTAAAATATAGTAGCCGTCTGGTCCTTTAAAGATATTACTGATCTTACCTGCCTCCAGGGTATCT
>JAGUYA010000120.1 GCA_020061545.1 Candidatus Omnitrophota bacterium | reverse complement strand
CCTCGGGAAGGCGACTGATTCTTTATCTCAGCAATAAGCGAGATTTGACGGGGTTTACTTATAGATTCTATAAAAGGACGGGTGGAGACAAGATTTTGTACCTTTGTTTTTAAATCTTCTTCAGAAAGTTGTTGCTTGGCTAAAAGAATTTTTTCTCTCTTTTTTTGGACAATCTCCCTTAAGATATCGGCTTTTTTCATTTTTAATGAGCACATAACTTATGGAAGTCCGAAGGACGACATAAGTTATAACTTAGCTTCACTATCATTCGCTAAGTTGTGGCTTCATTTGAATATTCCTTAAGCCACTCTAATTTCTTTAATGCCCTGCCAGAATCTAAAGATTGCGAAGCTAATCTTATTCCTTCTTTTATGGACTTGGCTTTATCAGCAACATATATGGCAGCTGCGGAATTTAATAATACTATATCCCGATGCGGTCCGGGTTTTCCCTTTAAGACATCAAGCATTATTTTCACATTATCGGTAACTGCACCGCCCTTTAAATCTTCTAGTTTAACTTGAGGAAACCCGAAGTCTTCGGGGTCTATTTCATAACTATTTAATTTACCCTTATATTCTTCACAGACATAAGTTTTGGCAGTAGTGGTTATTTCATCAAGCCCGTCTTCGCTGTGTACGACTAGTGCATGTATTGTGCCCAGATTTCCTAATACCGCTGCTAATATATCTACCCAATGGCGGTCGTAAACACCCACCAACTGATGCGTTGCTCCTGCAGGATTAGTCAGAGGTCCTAAAATATTAAATACGGTCCTCGTTCCCATCTGTTTTCTTGCCGGCATAGCATATTTCATTGCCGGATGAAGATTAGGCGCAAACAAAAAAGCTATCCCTACATCATTGAGGCATTTTTCTAATTTTTCTTTAGTCATATTGATATTTATACCCAGTGCCTCTAATATGTCTGCACTTCCACACGAACTCGATACAGAACGATTACCGTGCTTGGCCACGGTAATCCCGCAACCGCTGGCGACAAAAGCCACTACTGTCGAAACATTAAAAGTACCTTTTCTATCTCCGCCTGTTCCACAGGTATCCAAGATTACTTCCCTATCAACGTGGATTCTGGTGACGTGCTTACGCATCACAGCTACTGCAGCGGTTAATTCCTCCACGGTCTCGCCTTTTTTATTCAGCGCAGTTAAAAAAGAAACAATCTTTAGGCGATCAGCTTTACCGTTCATAATCTCTTCCATCACCGCCTGCATCTGGTCGCCTGTCAAATTTTTATTTTGAGATAACTGTTTTATTGCCTCTTGAATCATATCTTCAAGAAATTTGCGAGGATATCTTTACCTGCATGGGTTAAGATAGATTCCGGATGAAACTGCACTCCCCAGAGAGGATATTTTTTGTGCTTTAAGCCCATAATTTCAAATTCTTTCGTCTGCGCCGTGATCTCTAAACATTCTGGGAGGGTCTTTTTCTCTACAATCAAGGAATGGTAACGCGTAGCCTCAAAGGGATTGGGTATGTCTTTAAAGATAGTTTGTCGGTTATGATAAATAAGCGAGGTCTTGCCGTGCATAAGTTTTTTTGCGCCGATAATGCGGCCTCCATACACATAACCCAGGCATTGATGGCCTAAACAGACTCCTAATATGGGAATCTTACCGGCAAATGCCCTAATCACATCACAGGAGATGCCTGCATTTTCTGGTCTGCCCGGCCCAGGCGAAATCACAATTCTTTTTGGCTTTAACTTTTTAATCTTATTTATGGTGATCTTATCGTTTCTAAATACCTTGATACTTGCACCCAGAGCCCCTAAATACTGCACAAGGTTATAAGTAAAAGAGTCATAATTATCAATCATCAGAATCATATTCTACACACCCCTTATTAAATCCCAATTTCCAATAATACCAATACTACCAAATAAATCCCAATTTCCAAATCCCAAAATAATTTGGATTTAGGCTCGCCAAAATTATTGGCGAGTCCGCCAATATTTGTGGCGGAATTTTGGATTTATTTTGGATTTGGTAGTATTTGGATTTTGGATTTTTCATATCACTTAAAATTATTCCTTCTCTCTCCAAATTTTTGCACCCAGTCCTTGCAATTTTCTCTCTATATTCTCATATCCGCGCTCAAGATGATAAATCCTTGATACCGAGGTTTTGCCCCGCGCCACTAAACCCGCTAGGACAAGACAGGCTGATGCGCGTAAATCCGAAGCCATGACCAGAGCACCTGATAATTGTTTTACGCCCTCGACAATGGCATGGGGACCTTCCCTTTGAATATGCGCACCCATACGATTCAGCTCAGCCACATGCATAAATCTGTCCGGATAAATCTTCTCCGTAATTACGCTTATACCCGCAGTGACGCTCATCAGACTCATCATCTGCGCCTGCGTATCCGTAGGAAAACCCGGATAAGGTAAGGTAGTAACATTTATGGGTTTTAGCCGTCCTTTAAGGTAGACACGAACTGAGGTATCGGTCCTACTTATAGAAGCACCTGCCTCCTCTAATTTATCAATGACTGCACCCAGGTGGCCAGAGAAGGCATTCTTTATGGCGATATCTCCTTTAGTAATTAAGGAGGCCACCATTAATGTGCCTGCCTCTATCCTATCGGGAATTATTCTATGTTCAGCACCGTGTAATTGCCTGACCCCATCTATCTCTATAATGGGCGTACCGTGACCTTTTATCTTGGCACCCATCTTAATTAAGAATTCTGCTAAATCTACTACTTCTGGCTCACAGGCTGCGGATTCAATGATAGTTTTACCTTGCGCTAAGGTAGCTGCCATCATTACATTGTCCGTAGCCAGAACTGATGAGCCATAAGCGCCCCCTAAATACATCTGGTTACCTTTAAGTCTGGCTGCCTTGGCAATCACATAACCTGACTCAATAGTAATATCTGCGCCTAACGATTTAATTCCTTTCAGGTGTAAGTCTACTGGCCTTACACCAATAATGCAGCCACCAGGCAAAGAGACCTTAGCTTTTTTGAGTTTGCTCAAGAGCGGACCCAAAACACAGAAAGAGGCGCGCATGGTAGAGACGAGTTTATAATCCGCAATAAAATTTGTATGCCTGGTCGAACCCACAGTAACAATACCTTTATCAAATTCGGTATTCTTGCCTAAAGAACGTAAAATCCTTAACATCGTATTGGTATCGCGTAAGTTTGGCACACCTTTAACAATACAGTGGTCATCGGTCAATAAGGTTGCTGCAAGTATAGGTAATACCGCATTCTTAGAGCCCGATACGGTAACTTCACCCTTTAATCTTACTCCGCCTTCAATAATCAGTTTGTCCAT
>JAGUYA010000001.1 GCA_020061545.1 Candidatus Omnitrophota bacterium | reverse complement strand
GTAGCTAACAAACACCATCGTTCTCTTAACCAAGAGATCAATTATTTACTAGAAAATACCTTAAAATGAATCTAAAAGACCTCACTCGGATTCTCTTTATTGACCTTTGCATAGCCAAAGGAACAAAAAGAAGCGGTTTCCGTGAGGGAAAAAGCTGTTTTAGGCGTTCCATTAGCAAGGCAAAGGTCAATAAAGAATATCACCTCTTGCTTTTATTTGTAGTCAGCACATCAACCCTTTGGCGACACCAGCCCTTCACCTGATTCTATAAACGTTCCCCTTTTCGATTCTCTTACCATCTAAACTCGCCCCTGCCTATTAATCGGGATATATTTACCTTAAAATGTCTTAAAAATTTCATCCAAAAGCTAAGTAATTTCCTTATCTCCCTTTTACTAATAATAGAGGTAAGAGTAAGAAAAACTTAATTTTTATAAAGGGTAGTCGCGTCGGAAAAAGGCAGGTCTTATTCTATTGCTCGCCTGTGAATCGTGGCTCTACGGGGCAATTAAGGGGCAATTTCCCGACGCAGAGGAGAGAAAATGAAAAATACAAAAGGGGCATCTAAAAGATTGGCCCGGATTGATCAGGTTAATAAAGCAGACAGGAGACACCCCTCTTTGATTATGGAGTAGTGCCGATAAAAACAGCTTTTAATTGCTGGACTGAATTTACCGAGTCGAGCACGACCAATATATCTTTTAACGTTGGATCTGTTGAAGAATAATGCTCTTCTTCTACTCTTAAGATATCTGAAATGCAAGAGATAACTTTATCTATGTCTCCTCTATCTACACTCCCTTTGTAACATGAAGCCTGAACGTATTCTTTTATTCTTTCCGCAGAAGGAGTTATTCCTGAATTAACTAAGTTCTCTATCTCTTGCCATTCGGAATTAAGATTTATACTACTAAATCTGTTTATAGCAGAACTCCTGATATTAGCGTTTAAATTGCCAATGGCCTGGGTAACAATTGGTAAATTACGAAAATCAATACCTCCCATTCCGTCTTTTCCTGTTTTATTTTGTGTAGGCGAAGAAGATAATTCAGGACTATCCTTCCTAACAGAACTGGTAAGTGCAGGATAGGCACTTATTTTGCTTCTAGCCGCCCTTAATTTAAGCAATAGGTCTTGTGCTTGTGCTAAATCAGTTCCTGCGCTAGGATAGTTAGCCATATAGCGCGCTCGAGCAAAACTCCTATTCTTAGAAGCATATTTTTCGACAAGCATTAACGCTTTTGCCGTTTTGGATATTACTTCGTCAAGTTTAGCAAGCAACTGGATAGATTGCTCGTCACTTAGAACTGATAGCTTTTTTCTCGCTTTAAAAATCTCTTCTTTTGTAGCCAATTCCATACTTATATTCGTCACTTTTTCTGCCTCCCGTAAAGAATCTCGTATAGCTTTAACTTTAAAGAAATTAAATATTAGCATTAGTGGGTCACGAAAAATAAACTCCAAAGAACTCAGTGGATTCCTTATTTTACATGCAACTTCTGCCGCTTCCATAAAAGCCTGTTCTAAGTTAGTTAACATAAAATCTTCCAATTCCAATTGCGCTATCATAACGCTTTTCTCCGGTTCTCCTTTAAATACACCCAAAGAAGATGGCACAAACCACTCATATCCCACTGCAACTCTTTCCGGATATTTATTGGCAGTTAATACCAAAAGAAGAATCTTCATAATGGACAAGGGACGATCCGGATTATTTCTGATACTTATCTCAGGAACCTCTGACAAATCCTTAATCAATATGTCCTCAAAACCAAATTGCTCTTGAAGCGTTCTCAAAGAAACTTCCCAATGTCTTTTTAGTGAACCATAATCCCTATTAGGATTGTATGGATAACCAAAGGTATCAACGGATGTAATTTCGAAAAATTGTCCATCAGGTACAAAACCGATATCTATAATCGAACCGCTAAAAGAATGTCTGCCTGTATTGTTGGCATAGTTAATAAGTAACGCGGCTAAATAAAATTTTTGTCCACTGGATATACCTTCTAAATTCTTAACAAATTCAATAATTTTATATTGATTAGTTGTGCCCCAGACATGCACATCTCCGTCTACCCTGTCTTGAAAATCCAAGTGCAGAGGCTTTGTTAGAGCGTTTTCACCAACTGGAGCAAGTTGCGTAAAGTTTCTCCTTACATCCAAGGCTGTTGTTCCGTTCTCTAAAGTTTTTCCTGATTCTAAAGAACAGGCAGTGTGGGCCATTACTCTTGGTCGAGGGAAATGTAATATTGCCGTTGCTCCCTTTGTTTCAAAAGGAAGTCCGACTAAATCAATATAACCATATTTTTTATTCGGCTCTGCGACTTCTCCAATGGCCTGGACAACGGGCAACATAAAAAGGTTAACATCCAAACCAAATGGATTTAAATCTTGTTGGCCTTCACTCACAAGAGGGACTAAAGAATACTGAAAACCATTATTATCTAACTGGGCAGGTATTTGATTATAGTCTTGAATATGAGCATACCCTGTAACAACGGTCATTACCGCCTCTGGGTTATCACGAAGGAATCGTGAAACATACTTACCCATATAAACTCCACGCTCAAAACTAGTCTGGCCTTTAGACCACGACGCCTGTCTTTGTGATTCAGGCATATCAATAAACTCTGCCTTCAATCCAATCTGTTCGGCTAACTCGACCAACTGTTTAAATCGATGGGGAATCCATACGCCTTGAGCGATTTTATCAACATCTGATATTCTTAAATCAGATTTGATTTCTAAACCTAAGTGGGTTACACCTGCTTCTTTTAATTCTCTTAGATGCTCAACCAGTCCTCTTTGTATACCAAGTAAACCATGATTCGTGTCGCCAAGAACCAAAACACGATTTGTTCCTAAAAGCTGACGGAAATTTACCCCTTCATGCCATCTGTTCCCTCTAAGAATTGCTTGTTTCCAATCATCATAAGAAGTATCATAAATCGTTAATTCCTTCGCTGTATCACTAGCAGGCTGCGCAACTTGTAAATTATTGCCTCTTTGATCAACGGATTCTTTTTTACTTTTTTGCTCTTGTCCTCCTTTGGATCTTCTTTTATTCCGCCAACCCATAATAGGTGAAGAAGTTATGGCCGACTGATTCTCTACAATCTGAATATTGCTTACTTCACCTGGATTTTCTCTACCTTGGACTTGAACTGCTTTTAATTCATCTTTAGTTGCTAAAGCAACTGGTAATTCTACAGGCGCCGGTGTTAGTAATAACTTTATGCCATTCAAATTAGCACGATTATCCGGTATTTCTCCAAACTGCCGAGGTATTACTTTTATATTTAAATCGATTCCGCCGCTAAAATAACTTCTTATGGTCTGACCATAAAGAGTATAAACAGGCTTTTGAATATTGTATTCGCCATCCTTAAATGATTTTTGATATTCTTTAAAATAGGTATTTTTTGACCACGATTCTTTAGAGTAAAGGGTTGGATAAATTATTCTTTTGTCAATTATGCGCGAATAAAGACCATCTTTATTGGTAAATCTTGCCTTAAACCACTGAGCCATAATAAGGGAGTAGTAAACTTGTCTTAAGGAAGCATATCGTTTGGAGGAATTTACTTCTTTGGTGAGTTTGGGAATAATGATTTCGCGGATTAATTGGGATGAGTATTCATTAAGTTCTTTTAATCTATCGTCTTTAAAATTATAAACTGTTGAGTCTTTTAAGTAGTCCTGCTCAAGCATTACCTTGAGAGTGGCTTTGTAGATATAGGCTGAATC
>JAGUYA010000044.1 GCA_020061545.1 Candidatus Omnitrophota bacterium | reverse complement strand
TTTAGGTGCCAGAAAATCGTGTTTTGCCTTCCAATCTTTCACCCATCGCTGGACATCACTACCAGGGATACCAAATTCTTTCAAAGTCTTTGGACATACCTTTGGTATTACTCCCAGATCCTCAGCACAAAGGAGTATATTTGTACTACCCAGCATAGCCGATAATATCTTTTTGCCATGCCCTTCCCATTTATTTTTATCCTGAGGGTCAAAAAAACCATTCAAGCCTTGATTTTCTTGGGGTTCATTATAAGGAATGTTCCAGATGCGAAATATTCCCACTACATGGTCTATCCTCAATATGTCATAGAATTCTTGGGCGTACTTAAGTTTATCTTTCAAATATCTATATCCATCAGCCCAGATTTTATCCCAATTGTAGGTAGGCATACCCCAACGTTGTCCTAATGCAGTATACATATCAGGAGGAGCACCTGCGGCAAACTCCAATTTAAAAAATTCTGGGTGCACCCAAACATCAGCACTATCTCTGGATACCAAAATAGGAAGGTCTCCACTTATCAAAATTCTTTTGGATTCAGCATATTTCTTAATATCCTTAAACTGTTTATAAGTGAGCTACTGAATCCATATTTGAAACAAAATTTCTCTTTCATGTTCCTTTTTAAAAATTTCAAGCTCATCTATGTTGCGGTTTTTATATCTATCTTCCCAGTCATACCAAGGCCGTCCTCGGTGATAATCTTTAAGAACCTTAAAAAGTGCAAAATCTAAAAGCCAATAGGAGTTCCCTCCGATAAATTTTTTAAACTCTTCAGTATTAGGGCAACCTTCTTCATTAAAAATATCCCAGGCAAGCTCGATCTTTTCTTTTTTTATTCGATAATCTACATGTGATTTTCCTGTAGGATAAGCTTTCCTTATATTCTCTAATTTAGTTTTAATTGATTTTTTCTCTGCGCCAGGAATCATTCTCAAGGATATGTATACTGGCTCTAAAGCAAATGAACTTAGAGAATCGTAAGGACAAAAGGTAGGTCCAAATTCATTCAAGGGTAAAAGTTGGATGACGGAGTTGCCAGTTTTATTAGCCCAATCTATAACTAGCTTTAAATCCTCTAACTCGCCTATGCCGAGGCTTTTCTGGAAGTATATGGAAAATAATGGAACTACTACCCCAGCTCTCTTATGCGTTCCAACTCTTTGCCACTTGTTTTTTGAATATGTCCCTAGCTGATATTTGCTTAAATTAACTCCTGACATATTATCCTCTTTACATACTTACATAGAAGATGAAAACATAACTTAAAATAAGAGGCGAGAGCCCCTAATCTCTGTTTAGCTTATATAATATCTTATATGGGTATCTTTAAGAGGTCAATATAAATTAGCGAATTAAAATAAGGGGCTAGAGGAATTTAAGGATATTTCATAGATTTAAGATAGCGGACAAAGAAGACTTTTGGGAAATATGAATAGTTGCTGATGTCATTATTGAATTAGTACAACCTTCTCACATTTTCAAAAATTTTTCTTTTTTATAAGGCAAGGGCTACGGTAGCATTATCTTTTAAATTAAGTAGTTCTACACTGGTAGGAGTAATGTTTATTACTTCTAAATCATCTATTCTATCTTTTTTTCTTAAAATTTTTCCATTAATTACAGCAAGGGGGGCTTCCTGGTCATAAATAATACCCTCAAGAATGTAATTAACAGACCACTCCTTATCAAGATTAGATGCTTCTTTTCCTGTAGCTAAATCCGTTGCCGAAGGCAATCCTTTTAACGCTTCTTCCTTAATCTTCTTAGACGGTATCTCTTTTATTTTTGCTATCTTACTTGATGTCAAAACAGTTCTTTTTTTAAAATATTGACTACCTAAAATGAAAATAAGGATAACACCTATAAGTGACAGCACCAAAACAAAAGTGTTTTTTCTGTTTCTAATAGGTAGATTGTCCTTATCTTTACTCTCTACTTTTTTTAGGGCATCATAAATTATGCTCATTTAATATCCTCTACGCAGGCCTTAAAGATTTCTTCATCAAAAACATTTTTTTCTTTTACAAAGCCAAGAAGCAAAGCTCGGTCGCAAAGCACATTAATCAGTCGGGGAATACCCCTTGAAAATTCATAAATAATTTTATAACATTGAGGCAAAATCATAATACTATTTTCTCCTACTTTTTTAAGTCTAAACTCTACATAATCTTTTACTTCTTCTTCCTGCAAAGGAGAAAGATTATATTTTACAAAAATTCTCTGGCGTATCTGTCTTAAGCGAAATTGACTGAGTCTTTCTAACAGTTCTGGTTGACCCACGAGAACAATCTGTAAAAGCTTTTCTTGAGACGTCTCTAAATTAGAAAGAAGTCTAATTTGCTCCAATTGGCGATTAGTCAAATTTTGTGCCTCGTCAATAACTAAAACAGCATTGTCTCCCTTTAAACTTATATCAATTAAAAAAGAATTTAATTTTTTCACAATATCTAAACGATTTTTCTTCTCTAGTTGCAAGCCAAAATCTTCAACTATTGCTTGGAGTAACTGCACTTCGCTAAAATAAGGATTAAGAATCAAAGAAATTTTAACTTGCGGGTTTAATTTATTAAGGAGGGCTTTGCAGAGAGTGGTTTTTCCTGTACCAACTTCTCCTGTAATCAAAATTACGCCTCTCTTTTCCTGAATCCCATATAAAAGAGCAGCAAGCGCCTCTCTATGGGAAGAGCTTTCAAAGAAAAATTGAGGATCACAGGTAATATTGAAAGGAAAAATTTTTAGACCGTAGAAATCGAGATACATATATCTAAGATATTTGGAATTCTAAATAT
>JAGUYA010000104.1 GCA_020061545.1 Candidatus Omnitrophota bacterium | reverse complement strand
TATTGTAAATGGTGTCCAGCAAAGAGCTGGCTTGAAGACAGAAGTTTTACCAGCTGCGATCCGGAAAGCCGCAAGGGAGCGGAAATTAAGAAAGGACTAAAACGATGAAGGAGAAAGTTAAATTAAGAATTGCGGATGTGGTTATTCAGATGCAAAGTAAGTTTGTCTTCCAGCAACTTACTAAGGAGGAAGAAAAATTACAGGTTAGTGAGCGGTTTAATAATTTTTTCTATTCGGGTAAACAAAGGGCTGATATTTTAATTGACGTTAAAATAGTGGATAAATTGCCTCAAATCTCTAACACAGAGCCCGTATTTGTCACTTATCATTTTCAGGATGGCAGCGAGAACTGGCGCCTACTTAAAAAAAATAATACTTACATCTACAAGAGTCCCCTGGAGGATAAGAAACAGTTAATGCTGGTAAATAAAACCTTTGATCGAGTAACCGCATATCTATTACCTAAAAGAAATATTCCTCATCGCCTCCCTAAGGCTGGAGAGTGGACATGGAATGTTTCCGATCTCATCTATGATTTTTTGCAGGTGCTTTTGATAAACTATTTTGCACAAAGAAACCAGGGCATTTTTACCCATTCTATCGGGGTAAAAGATTTAGACGGCTCAGGCTTGCTTTTTACGGGTAAATCCGGCTGTGGCAAGACAACTACCGCAAAATTCTGGCATAAGCACTCAAAGGCAATGGTTCTAAATGACGACCGGATTATTGTGCGAAAAAATAACGGGAAGTTTTTTATTTATGGCTCGCCCTGGCACGGAGAATTTAGCGATTATCTACAGTCGCGCATTGACTCTGCGCTGCTTGAGAGAATATTCTTTATTTATCACTCCCCTCAAAATACAGTAAAGAAAATTTTCCAAAAAGAGGTATTTGACCAGTTGTATCCAGCGCTTTTTCCTACTTTCTGGGATAAAAAGTGTTTAGAAAATATTGTTTCATTTTGCCAGGATTTAATTAAAAATGTGCCGTGTTATAGTTTGGGATTTGTGAATGATAAAAAGATTATTGAGTTTGTGAGAAGGGTAAAATGAGAGAAATCCAATATAAAAAGTTTAGTTGGTATACGCATAAAAAAAATTGGCGAATAAATAAGCCAAATGTCTGCCAGTTTGAACTGACTTTTAACTGCGGCTTACATTGCCGGCACTGCTATAGCGATTGTTATAATAAGCCTTCTTATCTAAAAAAAGAGTTAAATACAGAACAGGTAAAATTTATTCTGGATAAGGCCTATAAAGCAGGAATAATCTGGTTTTGTTTTACCGGAGGAGACCCCCTGACCCGCAGAGATTTTTTAGATATTTATTCCTATGCTAAAGATAAGGGGTTTATTGTTACTGTATTTAGCAATGCTTATTCAATGAGCGAAGAGATAGTTGAATATTTTAAGAAGAGGTCTCCTTTTGTTATCGAGATAACCTTAAATGCAGTTACTCAAGAATTATATGAGAAAATATCCTACGTAAAAGGTTCTTTTTCTAAGGTAATGCAGGGAATAGACTTAATTTTGAAAGCATGCCTGCCGCTTAAGATAAAAACCCAAATAACTAAGGATAATTTAGAAGAGTTAGCCAGGATAAAAAAGTTTATTGAAGAGCGAGGCCTGGTGTTTCGACCCAGTTTTGATTTACACGCCCGGTTAAATGGGGATTTAGCCCCCTGTAATTTAAGAATTTCTCCCTGCCGAGTTTTAAACTTAGACGGCAAAGTTAAATCAGACTGCATAAATGAACCCATCAAAGATCTCCCGACAAAAAAGTCGGGATCCCGACAAAATGTCGGGAAGACATCAAAGATCAAAAACCAAACACCGAACACCGTTTTATTCCGCTGCGCCATTGGTGGAGGTGATGGATTTAATATCGACCCTTATGGCAATACTTTTCCCTGCACCTGTATCAGAGAACCTAGAGTAAATTTACTTAAAGAAGATATTGAGAAAGCACAAAAGATGGTTTTAGATTGGGTAAGAAGTAGAACCTTTACCACTGATTCAAAATGTAAGACCTGTTTAATAAGGGAATCTTGTTTTAATTGCCCTGGAAAAGCAATTTTAGAAAAAGGAAGTTTGGGGACTCCTATTGAATGGTTTTGCGAATTAGGGCATCTTGTTGCGTCATATGCAGAGGCTAAAAAAGAGGTGTAAGATGTCTAAAATTTCTTTAAGGATTGCTGATATTATCATTAAAATGCAAAGTAAATATTTCCTCCAACCCATTGATTTTAAGGATAGGATGAATTTCAGGTTCAGGAATTTTTTATACACAGGAGAAAAAAAGCCGGAGATTATAATTGATGTAGATATTCTTAAAGAACTACCAGAATTTGCCGAGGCAAAGACCTATTTTATTACCCATCACTTTGAGGATGGAAGTGAGAACTGGCGTCTTTTAAAAAGAGGAAATCAATTTATCTATAAAAGTCCATTAGAGGACAAAAAACAGGTTATGGTAGTAAATAGAGATTTTAATCGGGTAAAGGCATATCTGTTACCTAAAGCTGAGAATAAAGTCTTTGATGAGAAAGAAAGGGATTTGGTTAAAAAATATAAAGGATTTATCTGGAATATCTCAGCCATAATCTATGATTTCCTACAAGTCCTTTTAATAAATTATTT
>JAGUYA010000028.1 GCA_020061545.1 Candidatus Omnitrophota bacterium | reverse complement strand
GTTTACCGTTAACCGTATTATACGGTAAACGGTACACGGTTCACAGTAAACGCAAGAGTTGTATTATATACGCATTAAGTGAAATAGTCAAGCAATTGGCTCAGTGTTGCCTTTAAATTTCCCCGCTGGACTATCATATCAATCAAGCCGTGCTCCAAGAGAAACTCTGAACGTTGAAATCCCGGAGGCAGTTTCTGTCTTATGGTCTGTTCGATAACGCGGGGGCCGGTAAAGCCGATTAATGCCTTTGGTTCAGCAATAATTATATCGCCTAATCCCGCAAACGAAGCCATTACTCCCGCCATAGTGGGGTTGGTAAGCACAGAGATATAGGGAAGTTTCTCTTTATGATGATAATAAAGTGCTGCGGAGGTCTTGGCCATCTGCATGAGGCTAAACATACCCTCATACATCCTCGCTCCCCCCCCTGAACCGGAAACTATAATTAAAGGAAGTCTGTTTTTAGTTGCGGTCTCAATAGCACGGGTGATTTTTTCTCCTACCACTGCACCCATCGAACCCATAATAAAACGCGAATCTGTAACGGCAATAATTATCTTTTTATCATCCAAGAGGCCTCCTCCGGTTACCGCTGCCTCTTTCAATCTGGTTATACTCTGGTCCTGGGCTAATTTTTCTATATAAGTCTTAGGCCCTTTAAAATCTAGTGGGTCAGAGGACATCATATCCTTATCGTATTCTTGAAATGTATCCTTATCTAAAAGCATATTTATTCTTTCATGGGCTCCTAAGACAAAATGATAATCACACTTCGGACAAACCCTCAGATTCTCTTCGAGGGTTTTATTGTATAAAGCCTCTTGACATCCTTCGCACTTTGTCCAGAGACCATCAGGAATCTCTTTCTTTTTTAACCTGACAATTGTATATTTAGGTTTACCGAACAGTGCCATTTCTCTTTCTCGAATGTTAAACGTTTCGCTTACCGTTAACCGTGTACCGTTCAGCATTCATTCGGTAAACGGTAAACAGCGAGCCTTCCAGAAACAATGACGAGCGGGTAAACGGTAAACGTAACTATAATTATTTCATTCAAATTTGTTAATTACGAGACCAGATAAAACCTTGGGATAAAAATAAGTGGATTTAGCCGGCATCTTCTGGCCACTTAAAGCCACGGAAATTATCTGTTGTACTTTCACTGGATTTAAAAAGAAGGCGATATACGAAGGATCGTTATCCACTTTGTCAATTAATTCATCGGTATGCGCACTGAAGGTAAGAATTTCTTTATCTTCTAAATCCAGCCCTAAAGTCTTTTTTAAAACTATGTAGTTTAAAATAGAGACATCAAGCGACCTGAATTCAGAGGGCCTATCAGAAATCAACCTATCTAAAATCTTAATGTTCTTTAAACGCAGGAGCCAGTATTTCTTATGATAATACAACCCCAAGACATGCTCTGTTTCCCCTGCTCTCTGCATGAGAAAGAAAAAGCGTATTTTATCTTTAATCTCTTCTATATCAAAATAATTCCCGATGGCTGTTAGCAATTTTTTAGTATCCATCGGGAAATCTAATTTCACAAGACGATGAATGGGTAATATGGTAAGGCCGCTAGAATTTGCATTGGTAAAATAAGCTAAGATATAATTAAATCCCGCTTCATCTTGTTGTCTGCTACCCAATCTTTTTCTCATTTCGTCTCTATAGGTACGGGCTACTTCATAGCGATGATGACCGTCGGCAATAAAAATATTCTCATTTTGCATCTTAGTTTTTATCCCCTCTAAAATATCAGAAGACTCCAACCTCCATAATTTGTGGATAATCTTCTCCTCATCCACTATATCAATAAAAGGTTTCCTGTCCTGAATATATTGGTGGGTATTCTGGATAATACGTTTCTTATCCGCAAAAATGACAAATATAGGGCTGAGATTTGCCTTCACGCTTTTAAGAAGCTTTAATCTGTCTTCTTTGGGTTCCAGGCGGGTGTGTTCATGGCCGTATATGGTTGAATTCTTGTCTTCCAGATATAAACGTGCGATAAAACCCAGACGAGTCCTCTTTTCTCCTTTGAGATTATATTGCTGGCTATAAAAATATATAGCCGGGCTTGTATCTGGAACGAGTATTTTATCTTTTTGCCAATCCTTAAAAAGATGCGCTGCCCTGCGATACTTATCTTCTTCAGGAATATCTTTACCCAGAAGTATATGTATAAAATTATAGGGGTGGAGGTCATGGTAATATTGCTGTTGGGTAGGTAAAATTATATCGTACGGCGGACAGACAACAAAGGAAAGGTTTCTAATCTCTCCTTGATTATAAACAAGCGCTCTAAAAGGCTCTATCTTTGCCATAGGCAAGTAGCGATATCTTATTGGGGCTGGCAGGTTTTATCTAAACCCAACCACATTCCAATGCGGGTTTGGAACTGGTTATTTAAAGGCTTTCTTGATTTTATCCGTAAAACTTTCCTTATTTATTTCCTCACCTGATAACTTAGCAAACTCTTCGATGAGTTTGCGCTGTTCCAGAGTCAGATGTGTAGGAATCTCCACATTAACCCTTACTAATTCATCCCCCATACCTTTACCATGCACATCTGGCATGCCTTTATCTTTAAGACGAAAAATTCTACCACTTTGTGTGCCAGGTGGAATTTTCATCTTCACCTGACCATTAAGTGTAGGCACCTCTACCTCACTACCCATTATCGCCTTCGTTACACTTATAGTTATTTCGGTTAATATATCGTGATTGTGTCTCTGAAAAACAGGATGGGGTCTTACTTCAATAACCACATATAAATCGCCTCTGCCTGCAGTACCTGCTTCACCTTCGCCCCGTATCCTTAAATGCGAACCTGTATCTACGCCTGCAGGAATTTTTACTTTAATCTTGCGCGTTACTCTTGTCCTTCCTTCTCCGCGACACTCAGAACAAGGTGTTTGTATAATTGAACCTTCTCCACTGCAACGTGAACAGGTCTGAGCTAACTGGAATCCAAAGCCTGTAGACATTACTGTACGACCTGAACCCCTACACTGAGGACAGGTTATCTTTTTGCTTCCAGGTTTTGCACCGCTACCCGAGCAGGTGGAACACGTTTCATAGCGCGGAACGGTAATTGTCTTCTCAACGCCGCCTGCTGCCTCCTCTAAGGTAATATCTATGGTAATCTCTAAATCCCGTCCCCGACGAACACGGCCGCCCCGTCTTCCTCTTGCGCCAAATATATCAAAACCTAAATCACTAAATATCTCATCAAAAAGCCCACCGCCAAAACCAAAATCTCCTAAATCTTGAAATACGCTACTAAAATCTGCTCCCCTGAAGATATCTTCATAAGCATATCTCTGGTCTATTCCGGCATGGCCATATTGGTCATAAAGGGCACGCTTCTGGGAATCAGATAAAACCGCATAGGCTTCGGAAATCTCTTTGAATTTCTCTTCCGCCTCTTTCTTCTGCTCATGAGGCACCCTATCTGGATGATAGCGTAAAGCCAATTCCCGATAAACCTTTTTTATTTCATCCAGGGTAGCATTCTTCTTTATACCCAATATTTCGTAATAATCACGCTTAGTAGCCATCATAGTATATCATAGTATGTGGTATGTAGTAGATAGGTGCCGCCCTAACTACTACCTACTTTTTATCATCTTCCTCTTTGTATTCTGCATCAATGATGTCTTCGTCTTTTTTCTTCTCTTTAGGTTCTTCCTCTGGTTTCTGTTCTCTGGTTTCTGTTCTCTGGCCTTGTTGTTTTGCCGCAGCCTGTTTATAAATCTCTTCTGCTAACTTATGCGAAGCCTTGGTTAAATCTTCCGAGGCTCTCTTAATTCTATCGACGTTTTTATCCTTTATGGCTTGCTTTAAGTCATTAAGCCTGACTTCAATATCTGCGCGTTCAGCCTGGCTGACCTTATCGCCGAATTCCTTAAGCGATTTTTCCGTAGCATAAACCAGATTATCTGCCTGATTAATAATTTCCACTTCTTCTTTTTTCTTAGAATCCTCAGCAGCAAATTTCTCCGCATCCTTAACCATCTTTTCAATTTCTTCTTTGGACAGCTTCTTAGGTGCAGTGATACGAATAGATTGCTCCTTGCCTGTGCCTAAATCCAAGGCTTTCACATGCACAATACCATTAGCATCAATATCAAAGGTAACTTCTATTTGCGGCACGCCGCGTGGTGCAGGTGGAATACCTACTAAATCAAATCTGCCTAATTCCACATTATCGTCAGCCATCGGTCTTTCTCCCTGGAGAACACGAATGGTCACAGCAGTTTGATTATCTGCGGCGGTGGAGAAAATCTGGCTTTTTCTGGTCGGAATGGTGGTGTTTCTCTCAATGAGCTTTGTATTTACTCCACCTAAAGTCTCAATGCCCAAAGACAATGGTGTAACATCGAGCAGTAAAACATCCTTTACTTCGCCTTTAATAATAGCGGCTTGAATGGCTGCACCCATGGCCACGCATTCCATAGGGTCAACTCCGCGCTCAATCTTTTTACCGAAGTAATCCTCTACGAATTTCTGCACAATCGGCATTCTCGTCGGACCACCAACCATAATAATTTTATCAATGCCTTTATCTCCAAGACTAACGCCTTCTTTTTCAAATGCAACCTTAGCATCTTCCAAAGCCCGTTCCAAAGGACCGCGGCATCTTTCAATGATTGGCGTAACCAACTCTTCAAGTTTTGCGCGATTAATTGACATAGTCAAATGTTTTGGTCCGGTGGCATCAGCAGTAATAAAAGGCAAATTGATATCTGTAGTCAAGGTAGAGGATAATTCAACCTTCGCTTTCTCTGCTGCTTCGCGCAGTCTCTGTATTGCCATCTTGTCATTCTTCAAATCAATACCTGTTTCACGTTTGAACTGACCAGCAATATATTCTATCAAGACATTATCCATGTCGGTACCACCGAGCTGGGTATTGCCGCTTGTTGCCATGACTTTAAAACCGCCCTCTTTCCACATCTCCATAATTGTAACATCGAGTGTCCCGCCGCCAAAATCAAACACCATAATTTTTAATTCTTTACCCGCCTTTTCCAGTCCATAAGCAAGACAGGCTGCTGTCGGTTCATTAATTATACGTAAGACCCTTAAGCCGGCAATCTCTCCCGCATCTTTTGTGGCTGTCCTTTGATTATCATCAAAATATGCCGGACAGGTAATTACTGCTTCTTCAACCTTATCGCCAAGATATGCCTCTGCATCCTGCTCTATCTTCTGCAAGATAAAAGCAGAAATCTGCTGCGGTGTATATTCTTTGCCAAAAACCTTAAATTTAAAATCTGTTCCCATCTTACGCTTGGCTGCTTGAATTGTTCCGTCGGGATTTATCGCTGCCTGACGCCTGGCTGGTTCACCAACTAAACGCTGACCATCTTTGGTAAAGGCCACATAAGAAGGAAAAGCCTTACCCGAAGCCACACCTGCACCTTCAGCAGAAGGGACTATCACCGGCCTGCCACCTTCCATTACTGCTGCTGCAGAGTTAGATGTTCCCAAATCAATACCAATAACTTTTGCCATTCCACTACCTCCTTAGAATTACAGTTGCGTTTACCGTTTATCCGCTCCTCACTTTCACTCGTCGCTGTTTACCGTTTACCGAATCAACGGTAAACGGTAAACG
>JAGUYA010000002.1 GCA_020061545.1 Candidatus Omnitrophota bacterium | reverse complement strand
GCCAGATAAAATTGATGAATACTGGAAGAATAAATTCCTTTTTTATAGGCCAGAGCAAAAATTTTTTTGGCTAACTTTTTTTTCGCAATTAAATCACTGCTCATAATTAAATCCATAGCGATTTTCTCTGTGTCCTGAGGCCTTCTTCCCATAATACACTTCCCCCTTCAATGAGCACATCACTTATGGAACGAGGTGAACATAAGTGATAAGTGCGAATTGAACCCAGCCCTAATTTCGATATTAACAAGCTAAATAGAAATTAGAGCTGGGTAAGTTCAGCCAAAATAACTTATGTCGTTCTTCGAACTCCATAAGTTATGGCCTCACTTAAGTTAATACCCTAATTAAATTATACCAACTATCCACATCTAACTTCTTTTTAGTTATAGCAAATTCTAAATCTATCAAAATTATTTTACCATCTTTTATAGTGACTGCCTTATCCGATTCCCCCTGGAGTAAACATTCCACTGCTGCCTCACCCAAGGTTGCGGCTTGAGTGCGACTGAAAGCACTGGGACGGCCTCCTCTTTGAATATGCCCTAAAACAACTGGTCGGCTCTCAAGGCCTGTCATCTCAGTTATTTTTTTTGCAATATCAAAGGCTGAACCTGCACCTTCAGCCACAACAATAATCCAACTTATCTTACCTCTTAAATTTCCTTCCACAATATCATGACAGATACTCTCTAAATCGAACCTGCGCTCTGGAATAATTGCATCTTCACAGCCACCAGCCAAGGCCACCTGTAAGGCAATATAGCCGGATTCCCTACCCATAACCTCAACCACAAAAATCCTCTCCATAGAAGTGGCGGTATCGCGAATATTATCAATAGCAGCAAGTGCTGTATTTATAGCTGTATCTGAACCAATAGTTACATCTATACCGTTAATATCATTATCAATGGAGGCAGGAATGCCAATACAAGGGACCTTATATTTTTTATAAAATTCGTGTGCCGCCCTAAAACTGCCGCCACCACCAATAATAACCAAGCCATCAATGGAATTCTTCTTTAAAGTCTGGTATGCCCTGTTTTGCCCTTCGACTGTCTGAAATTCTGGACAACGTGCTGTCTTTAGTATTGTTCCGCCTAAATTGATAATCCCTGATACAGAATGGTGGTCTAATAATTTTAATTCCTCATTAATTAAACCCCACCATCCGCGAAATACACCCATCACTTCTAATTTATTATTTATAGCGCAACGCACCACCGCACGTATTGCTGCATTCATACCCGGGGCGTCGCCGCCAGTAGTCAAAACTGCAATTCGTTTTATCATGTGCCCAGTTCCCAACTGGAAAGATACTTCTTTTGTTCTCCAGTCAAACTATCTATCCTGATACCCAGGGATTTCAATTTGAGTCTGGCGATATTTTTATCTATTGCCTCAGGAACCCTATAGACATCATTTTCTAATTGCCGATGGTGCCTCTGAATGTACTCGACGCTTAAGGCCTGATTCGCAAAAGACATATCCATCACCTGTGCCGGATGGCCCTCTGCTGCTGCCAGATTTATCAAACGGCCTTCACCTAAAAGATAAATCTTGCGCCCATCTTTTAGTATATATTCATCTACAAATTCGCGGATAACTTTTTTGTTTTTGCTCAATTTTTCCAATGCCGGTATATCTATCTCAACATTAAAATGCCCAGAGTTGGCTACGATTGCGCCGCCTTTCATGACCAGAAAATGTTCCTTGCGAATTACGCGGGTATCTCCGGTAGTAGTCACAAACACATCGCCTATCTTTGCTGCCTCCTTTACTGGCAATACTCTATAACCATCCATAACTGCCTCTAAAGCACGT
Source organism: Candidatus Omnitrophota bacterium (assembly GCA_020061545.1). Taxonomy (GTDB): domain Bacteria; phylum Omnitrophota; class Gorgyraeia; order Gygaellales; family Profunditerraquicolaceae; genus JAGUYA01. Next base: position 5,557 of record JAGUYA010000002.1, on the reverse strand, counting down.
AAGGGACTAACCTCAACAATAATAACCTTTGCACCCATCCCTTTTGCCCGCATGGCCACACCCTTACCGCAGAAGCCATAGCCACAGACCACAAAGTTACAACCTGCCAAGAGTTTATTTGTAGCGCGAATTATTCCGTCAACTGTAGACTGGCCTGTGCCATAACGGTTATCAAAGAGATACTTAGTCTGCGCATCATTTACCGCAATGATGGGATAACGCAATTTTCCTTGATTGACCAAAGCCCTTAGTCTGATTACGCCGGTAGTTGTCTCTTCTGTTCCACCGATAATAGGTCTTAGGTAATAGGTCTTAGGTTTTTGGTGAATTGTGGACACTAAATCTGCACCGTCATCCATGGTAATATCGGGTTTAGTTTTTAATACAGACTTTATGTGTTGATAATAAGTCTTGGTGTTCTCGCCTTTTATGGCAAATACCGAAATTTTAAGATTTTTCACTAAAGACGCTGCCACATCATCCTGGGTAGATAAAGGATTGGAGGCACAAAGAGCCAAACTGGCTCCGCCCAGCTTTAATACCTCCATGAGAACTGCTGTCTCGGTAGTCACGTGTAGACAGGCAGCAATTTTTAATCCTTTCAATGGTTTTTCTTTGCCAAACCTTTTGGCAATCAATCCTAAAACCGGCATATTATTGCCTGCCCATTCAATCCTTAATGCACCTTTCTTGGCTAATTTTATATCTTTGATGTCATATTTCATGATATAATCACTTTCTTTTTAATTTAAGATTAAGATTTAGATTAAGATTAAGTATTTCTTTCTCAATCTCAATCTTAGTCTCAATCTTATTTTACAGTCTCTTTGCCTGTCTCTTTAAAGTTGCTGCCTTATCCGTAATTTCCCAACTAAATTCTGGCTCTGTTCTACCGAAATGTCCGTAGCAGGCAGTTTTTCTATATATTGGCCTTAAGAGGTCTAACTGTTTAATCATCCCCTGAGGCGTCAGCTCAAAATTATCTCTGATAAGTTTTATAAATGCGCTTTCAGGAAGCTTGCCTGTGCCAAAGGTATCTACCGTAACAGCCAAAGGATCAACCCGGCCAATCACATAGGCAATATTGATCAAACATTTATCTGCCAGGCCTGCGGCCACAATATTCTTGGTAATGTAACGGCCCATATATGCTGCTGAACGGTCTACCTTCGTCGGATCTTTGCCACTGAATGCCCCTCCGCCTGGCGAAACTACTCCACCATAAGTATCCACGATAATCTTTCTTCCCGTCATACCTGTATCGGACTGCGGACCGCCAATCACGAATTTGCCTGTTTCATTCACATAATATTTCGTATCTTTATCAATGTATTCTTTTAATATGGGTTTAGCAATTACCTCAATTAATTCCTGGCGCGCTTTTTTGGTAATTCTTTCTTTGGTAGAATCCAGTATCTCTTCAGTATGTTGACAAGCCAAAACACACGCATCCACCCGCTTGGGATGACCATCGTGATATTCTACAGTTACCTGGGATTTACAATCCGGACCGAGATATTTTAATATCCCTTGCCTGCGCACATCCGCAATGTGCCGGACTAACTTGTGCGCCAGCATAATAGTTAAAGGCATCAATTCTTCTGTCTCGCTGCAGGCGTAGCCGGCCATAAATCCCTGGTCACCCGCACCACCTTTATTTACACCTTGCGCAATATCCGGTGACTGGCTATGTATAGTATTAATCACAGCACAGGTATGATAATCAAAGCCGTATTTAGGATGGGTATAACCTATCTCTTTCAGGATACTCCGGGTAAGATTGTGGACATCCACGTATCCGGTAGTGGTAATCTCACCACCTACAATCAAAAGTCCCATAGTTACATATGTCTCACAGGCCACTCGACCATAAGGGTCCTGTCTTAAAACGTCATCCAGAACGCCATCTGAAATCTGGTCGCAGACCTTATCTGGATGACCTTCACCTACTGATTCAGAACTAAAGAAATATTTCCGCACCGCCATGGTTTTAATCCTCCTTTAAAAACCTATTCTTTGCTTCATGATAAAACTTATGGTCTCCTATATCATACCAGCAACCATCAAATATAAATCCATAAACAGGCACTTTCTTTCTTAACCAATCTATATAGAAACCTGTAGCATCATGCTTCTCTATCTCACTATTGAGATATTCCTGAATGAGTCCTAATTTCTCTTTGGGAAAATAATAAAGGCACATGGCAATTAAGGTCGACTCAGGATTCCGGGGTTTCTCCTGAAAATCAATAAGTTTATTTTGCTTACCCAGTTTGATGACGCCGTATTTTTTTGCCTGCCGTATATCCTTTATATTATAAGCGCCTATTACCGGATGCGGATTATCCTTAACAAAAGACAAAAATTTCTTCAAATCAGCATCGAAGAGATTATCTCCTCCCACAACTAAAAGATTATCCTTGAGACGTTTTTTATTGATGACAAAATCCATATCACCGATTGCACCCCGTCTGTCGCTGTGGCTTTTGGTTAAATCATCCACTAAACTTATACGTTTTTGACTTTTAAGACCCTTAATCCACCTCCTAAACTGGGGCATAAATTTGTTATTTGTCACCACAATAATCTCATTTATATCATCTAAAGTTTCGAGTTTGTCAATAATATAGTTGATTATGAATCTGTGTCCTACTTTAAGCAGCGGTTTGGGATATTCTTTGGTTAAAGGGTAAAGTCTAGTAGCATAGCCCGCGGCCAAAATCAGCGCTTTCATTTTATAAATGAAGATTTATTTGCTTTGTTTCTACGACGTTAAATATATCAGAATAATCATAACTTTGCGGATAATTAAGAAATTCTAATTTCTTAGCATCCTCAGTGATAATGGAATAGATAGGACTATTCTCTTTCAGGCCGAATCTCTCTAATTCTTTAGCTGGCTGAACAAATCTTATAGGGGTGAGTTGCTTAAAAAATGAGTTCTCGACGAACTCTAATTTATCATCCGCATCAGCACTCACGAGAAAATAAGCCGCACCGCGAGCTTCCTTATATAATTCGTATTTTGAACTAAAAGCGCTACTTACCCAGTTAGAAGTAACCAAATAACCTGGACCGGGATTTACAAGTATATGACCATATCCAGGAGGAATCATAATCTTCTGACCAGCATGCGCCTTAACTAAAATCACATCCTCAATGATGCGGTAATCATGGAGATTGGGTTTCTGCAACAGACAAAATGCTCTACCTTCCAGGACTTCGTATAATTCTCCGAAACTAGCTTTGTGATAATGACCTGCAGTCTTCATCAATTCTCTACCCAAACGGTCTGGTTTTATTACTGTAACATCATAGCGCAGATTATTCTTTTTTAATAAGTCCGTGTCTTTTACCGGATGTACATCCCGATACATATAATACAACTCTTCTGGTTTACGCAGACTTGAATCTAAAAGAACTTCTTGCATCTCTTGTATCTTTCTTATGGCTGGCAAAGTAACTGTGAGATCTTTACCGAAAATCAGTTTACAGTTTTTAGTATCTAATTTTAAGTCCAGGCCCGAAGTCCGTCTTAAATCCAGGAGTGCACTCATCCTAATATCTCTCTTAATTTCATCCGGCTAAATTCCTCTACTTCTCGTCCGGTAGATAATTTCAAGACCTCTTTGGCAATATTTTGCGCTGCCTCAAGCGTAATCGAGCGGATGATATATTTTACTTCTGGGATAGCTAAAGGCGGAATACTAAATTCGTCTAACCCTAAGCCTAAGAGTATTAACACCAAAGCAGGCTCACCTGCCATTTCACCGCACATCCCGACCCAAATACCAGCTTCATGTGCTGCATCAATTATATTTTTAATCATCCGTAAGACTGCAGGATGGGCGGGTTCATATAGATAAGCTACCTTTTCATTGGTACGGTCAACAGCTAAAGAATATTGAATCAGGTCATTGGTACCGATGCTGAAAAAATCAGCTGCCTCGGCCAGGAGGTCTGCAGTCATGGCTGCAGAAGGCACTTCAATCATCGCACCCACCTCAATATCATTATCAAAAGGCATACCTTTATTTCTTAATTCCTGTTTTGCCTCATCCAATATCTTTTTTGCCTGTCTTAACTCCTCGATACCGGATATCATCGGATACATCAGTTTTAATTTTCCGTGCGCTGAGGCACGTAATATGGCCTTTAGCTGCACTTTAAATATATCCGGCCGGGCAAGACAGAATCTAATAGCGCGCCAGCCCAAAAAAGGCTGCATCTCTTGAGGTATTTTGAACTGGGATAAAAACTTATCGCCTCCTAAGTCCAGAGTACGAATAATCACCGGATATGGATTCATCTGTTCAGCAACATACCTATAAGCCTCGTAGTGCTCCTCTTCTGAAGGTAGGTCTTTTCTATTCATATAAAAATACTCTGTGCGGTAAAGTCCAATGCCTTGCGCACCATGCAGTTTTACTGAAGGGACCTCTTCAGGTAACTCTATATTGGCCACTATCTCTACCGCTTTACCGTCAAGAGTAACCGCAGGAAGATCCTTTACTGATAAAAATCCTTCTGTTATTCCTTTGAGTTTCTGCTCCTCCTGCTGATAAGTCTTAAGAGTCTCGTCATCGGGATTAACAATCACGACACCCATCCCGCCATCAACTATAAGCGTATCTCCTGTCTTAATCTCTGCGGTCGCCTCTTCAAGGCCAACCACCGCAGGAATCTCCAAGGATTTAGCCATGATGGCTGTATGAGAGGTTTTACCTCCGATATCCGTAACAAAAGCACAGACACTCTCTTTATGCATAGCGGCAGTATCCGACGGAGAAAGGTCATGTGCCACTACCACTACTTTCTCCTTTAAATCCTCAAAACCCTTGCGTTCTTTGCCCAGGAGATTTCGTAAAATTCTCTTACCCACATCATTTACATCGGCAGTACGTTCTCTAAGATATTCATCTTCGATTTTAGAAAAAACATTGATGTATTTCTTTAAAACCTCGGAGAAAATATAAGCCACGTTGACACATTCCTGTTTCAGCCGTAAAATCACTTCTTCGATAAGCATGCGGTCTTCCAGAACCAAAAGATGGGCATCAAAAATCTCTGCCTGCTCCTGCCCCATATCAGTAGCAATCCTTTTTTGTAATTCCATAATTTCTCTGCGGGTCTTAATGAGTGCTTCTTCAAAGAGTTGTATTTGCACAGGGATATCTTCCTGGCGTATGGGCTGCTTAGGGACAATAAACTCTTCCTTACCTATTTTATAGGCTGGCCCAATACTTATTCCAGAAGCCGCCGCTATACCTTTGATTTTTATCATCTTTATTCTTCGCTACTAATGGTTTTTTCTAACTCTAATATAGCCAGATGCGCATCATCGCCTTCAGCCTCAATCGTTATCTCGCTACCCTTTTCTGCGCCCAGTATTAGGATACCCATAATGGATTTACCGTTCACACTCTCTCTATCCCGCACGACCGTGATGCGCGCATCAAATTTATTAGCCACCTGCACGAATAATGCTGCAGGCCGGGCATGCAAACCTTGTTTATTTTTCACAATTAACTTCTTTTTGATTAAGGCCATGATAAAT
>JAGUYA010000117.1 GCA_020061545.1 Candidatus Omnitrophota bacterium | reverse complement strand
TCCTCATCAAAGACGGCCAGATTATAGAGAAGGATAACCAGATTACCCAACTGCAGCAGGAAATCCAGAAACACCTCGATACTATTCAACAGAAGGAAAATCTTCTTTTATTAAGGGATAATGAAATAGTTACATTAAGGAGCCAACTTGATGGCATTTATAATTCTGAGGGTTATCGTTTCATCCTGCGTCCATTATGGACAGTGATTTGGAATGCGAGAGAATTTTTAAAGATTTCCAAGAAAAGATTAGGTCAATCTCTTTGGTTTACTATCAGTTTATTACTAACACCCTTGTTTCTTTTTCTAAGTTTATCTTTTTTGTTTGAATATATGGCCTGGACTATTCTTAAGCCACTGTTAAAAATTATCACCCCTAAGAGGAAAATTATACCCCTGAAAGATATAAAAGAGGCAAAGATAAGTATAGTTATTCCCAATTACAACGGCATTGAATTCCTTAAAGAATGTCTACCATCTATATTTACATCCGAGGGCTTTGAAAATGAAGAGAATGAAGTTTTGGTGGTGGATGATGGCAGTACTGATGAAAGCGTTAATTTTATCAAAACACATTTTCCAGAAGTTCATTTACTGCGGAATAAAAGAAATAGAGGATTTGGTTTTACTTGTAATCGCGGCGTTAAAGCAGCGAAGAATGAGATTATAGTTTTAATAAATAACGATATTATCTTAACAAAAGATTTCCTCAGGCCTTTAATCAGCCATCTTCAAAATGAAGAGGTATTCGTTGCTACTCCCAAACTTTATGGCTGGGATAGAAAAACTTTCACTTGGGGTATGCATATGGGCTATTTTGAAAAAGGTTATATTAGATTATGGAATGAAGCAGAAATGCATAATGGAGATAAGATTAATCAAGTTTCACCTTCCATATTTGCAATTGGTGGAGCAACGGTATTCCGCAAAAAAGATTTTCTTTGGTTAGGAGGATTCGATGAGATTTACAGACCAAATTGCTGGGAGGATATAGATATCTCTTACCGTGCCTGGAAGAGAGGAATGAGGGTTATCTATGAGCCACACAGTCTTATGTATCATAAAGGAAGAGCTACCTTAAGCTATGAGCGGCACAAAGAAATAAAGAATGAGCTTTTATTCACCTGGAAGAATATCACAGACAGCCAGATTTTGAAAAATCATTTGAATCTTCTTCCCTGGAATCTTTATCTAAATAGGGGGCCTTTTCTAAAGGGCTTTTTCTGGGCACTGAATCATCTCCCACAGACCTTACTTCACCGGTTTTTGGAAAGAAGATTTATCGTTGAGTTTGAGGATAGAAAAATATTTAATAGGATTACACTTTATTATAAAAATTTTATGAAAAGAGGTTTTAAGCATTCTTCTGGAGAGAAAGCCAATATCTTAATTATTTCTCGTTTTCTGCCCTATCCACTCAATATAGGAGGAAAGATAAGAATCCATACTTTAGTTAAGTTACTATCAGATAAATACAATTTTCTTTTGCTCAGTTTAATTGATCACGAAGACGAATTAAGATACATACCAGAACTTCAAAGGGTATTTAAAGAGATTTATCCTATACTTGCGAAATCTCCTTTACATTTAAATTTTAGCTCAGAGTTATTCTATCCTGAGTTATATAAATTTGCCTATAGTTACAGTCAGGAATTAGTAAATCAACTGGAGGAGATACAAGAGACAAAACCAATTGATATCATCCATATAGAATCAAATGAATTATTATATCTAGTCAATCATGTCAAACACATCCCCGTTGTTTACACTGAACACGATATCAGTATTCTTTCTTCCCACAGGTCTTATTACAAGGGAAAAGGTCATTTTATTTGCTCATTCCTTGACCATTTAAAGAAGATTTATTTTCATGCCTCCCAATTTAAAAAATTAGATAAAGTCATAACTCTTTCTAAGGAAGATGAATATACGCTTCGAAGATTCTTCCCCGGGGCTGATATCACCTTAATACCTACAGGTGTAGATTTAAAGCTTTTTTCTTTCCAAGACTATATTCGAAAATCAAAGAAATTAATATTTGTGGGTCACTATCGGCATTATCCCAATGAGGATGCGATAATCTATTTTGTTAAAAAGGTATTTCCCTTGATTAGAAAAAGGATGCCTGATACGGAGTTGCTGATTGTAGGTTCGAATCCCACACAGAAGATAAAGAGTTTAGTTCAAAGAAAAAATGTAGTCTTAATAGGAGAGGTTGATGATGTAAAGCCCTATTTAGATAAGGCAGCTGTATTTGTAAATTGTATTCGCATAAGCGCAGGCATAAAAGGAAAAGTTCTGGAAGCCATGGCTACAGGTTTACCGGTAGTTTCTACAAAGGTAGGTTCTTGCGGGATTGATGCCCAGCCAGAAAAAGAGATTTTAATTGCCAACAGTCCTGGAGAATTTGCCAGACAGGTGATAAGAATTTTAACCGATGATGAGCTAAGAAGAAGGCTTATCACTAATGCAAGGCGCTTGGTAGAAAATAAATATGATTGGATTAAGAGCACAAGTAAGTTAGATTCCTTTTACAGAAGTTTACTATTTGATAATGAGTATGAAAATTTAAATTTTTCTCTAATTGATAAAATTATAGAGAGGACTAAAAATTTTGTTGAACAAAAGATAGAGCAGATAAATGGTAATTTGACCAGACCAGAAGAGGGCCCGGAAGAACTTCATATTGAATTGACATACAACTGTAATAACAAGTGTATTATGTGTGATTTGTGGGATTATAAGAAAAGATTTTCCCATTTAGACCATAACGAACTTTCCTTAGATGAGATTAGACGCTTCGTAGAAGAATCCCGGCTTCTTAAAAACTCAAAGGTTGTGGTTCTTTCAGGCGGCGAGCCGTTTCTTAGAAATGATATAGTGGACATTTGTGGATTCTTTAGTAAACACTTGCCAAATAGTTCTATTGGAATACTTACTAATGGAGTGGATACAGAAGCGATAGTAACAAAGACCAAGGGGGTATTGGACAGGTTCCAACCTAAATCCTTATGGCTGGGTAGTTCACTTGATGGTATCAGTGAAGAACACGATAAAATTAGAGGCACCAGAGGGGCATTCCTCGCACTTTGTAATACCATTAATCGTTGCAAAAGAGAGTTACCCAATGTTAACCTTTCTGCAACCTTTACACTTACTCCCTATAATATAGACCAACTGATTCCTGCTAAGCAATTTGCTGATAATGAGGGGATTGATTTCTTTGCCCAATTTGTTGTTCCCAAAGAAGCAAGGGAAGAATTTATCTGGA
>JAGUYA010000139.1 GCA_020061545.1 Candidatus Omnitrophota bacterium | reverse complement strand
GTTTTACAACCCTAACGCTTTTCGAGAGCGCCCGTTTCAGCCACTCACGCATTCCTCCGAAATTTTAAATAATTATTAAATTTAGCCAAATGCTTAGGATTATTTGTTCCTATTTCTTTAAAATATCTATCTGTTTCGTCTTTCTTGTGCAAGTAGATACGGAACCTACTAATAACTGGGCTAAAACCCATTGCTTTCAATATTTTATAAGTTGATTTTAGCAATGGCAAAGAATGGTTTGTAAAACACATAGCAAAATTATAATATAATTTTTTAAATACTTTATGCTTATATAAATAAAATGAACCGCCGGTATCTATTAATCCCCTAAGGCAGGCGATTTTATATTCTTTTTTTAGATTAATCCAATTAGGAATATCAACTTGATTTACAACTTTATCTCCTGTCTTTAGTCCTTTCTTAATCAGAAATTCAATCAGATTTCTATTAGATACAACTATAGTGGCACCTATGCCATCATTTTCATAAGATATGGAAAAATTTAAATTGAATAGTTCCTTTATTAGCCTCTGAATATATTCTGCATAGGTGTTGTCTGTAAGTGTATTAAATGAAATTCCTAACTGAAATCTATTACTTTTAATGTGACCATCTCCTAGCATAATACCAATAAACTCTGAAAATTTTGTAGAAAGAGGAGGAAGACTAAACGGTAATCTTAACTTAAAACCTATCATTTTGGCAAATTCTGGATCCTCACGAAATTTTCTTGCAGTAGTAAGACCTCCTTTCTTTCTTCCTTCGGGAGTGCCTGGACTCCCATATAATTCATTACGTCTTAAGGCGCCCAGGCGGGCAAACTTTTTAGCACTCCAATACTCAGGCAAAATTTTTATTACTTTAGGAATTGAAACATTAGCAATATTATGTAATTTTAATAAAGCTTCATATTTCATATTATATTTTTCTCTACGCCAATCTCTAAGAGTACGTTCACAAATATTGCTAATTTTTGCAATCTTCGACCAATCAAAATCAAAATATTTAGCAATGCGATTTAAAAATTTACTCTGTTGACCTTTCTCTAATTTTACTCTTGACATAATATTAAATAGAAAAAATAACGGAGGGCGAGGGACTCGAACCCCCAATCCCTTACGGGACAGCGGTTTTCAAGACCGCCCGCCTGCCAATTAGCGCAGCCCTCCTCTAAATCCTACCAAGGATTTATCATAAAAACAATTGTTTAAATATAGTGTAAAATATACTGTTACCGATCTGGAAGGAATTATTGAAGAAGTTCACAAAAGAAAATTCTCTGAATATAAGATTTAAGCAAAAGGCAAGTAATGCTATATCAATAATATAAATAAAGGAAAAACCAAAGATGTAATTCGCCTTCAAAAAATCCCCTTGTTTAGAGCGGATAGACTTGGCGCTAAAAATAAGATGTAAAGTTAAGCTGAAACTAAATAAAAAAATGAAGTAACCGAAGGACTCTTGGGTTTTTAATAGAAGGGAAAGCAATAAATATAGAATAAATATAACAATGGTATAAATGGGTAATAGATAAGGGGCAACTTTTACCAGGGGTTTAAAGAATTGAAAAACTATCTCTAATAATCGCTGGCCTTTATTGTAAATTATGACTGGCTTATAAACAAAGAGATAAAGAATGATAAAACTGATTACCCCTGCCCAGAAATAATTCTGCGCTGTTTTTTCTACAGCACTAAATTCGTTTAAGAATGCTACTGAAACAGAATATACAAAAGGCAAAAAATAAATTCCCAGAATAAACTTAATAATACCGAAGACCCGATGAGAAAAACCAGATATTTTAGAGCCGCCACCCCGCCCTGGCTCAACATCAATCTTAAGTTTATCAAAAATATTACTATTTTTGGGAGATTCTTTCATTTCCGTCAAGATAAGGCCTTAAGGCTTCGGGTATGATGACAGAGCTATCCTTCTGTTGATAATTTTCCAATATCGCGATTACCGTACGCGCCAAGGCAACGCCTGAGCCATTTAGGGTATGCACAAACTCTAACTTCTTAGTATCTTTTCTTCTCAATTTAATATTTGCTCTGCGAGCCTGAAAACTTTCAAAATTACTGCAACTGGATACCTCAAGCCACTGGTCTATCCCTGCGGCATAAGCCTCCAGGTCATAGCAAATACTTGCAGCAAAACTCAAATCCTCAGTAGGTAACATTGCCACTCTATAAGGCAGGCCTAAAATTTGTAAAACCTCTTCCGCATCCCTGACCAATTTTTCTAATTCTTCATAGGAGTTTTCTGGTTTGACAAATTTCACCAATTCCACTTTATCAAATTGATGCACACGGATTAAACCTTTGGTGTCCTTTCCGTATGAACCTGCTTCTCTTCTAAAACATGCAGTGTAGGCAGTATAATAAATGGGTAATTCATCTTCATTTAATATTTCATCGCGGAATATATTGGTTACCGGTACTTCAGCGGTAGGAATAAGAAACAAATCGTCGTCTTTTAACCGATACATATCCTCTTCTAATTTCGGCAGCTGACCCGTCCCTGTCATCGCCGGACGATTGACTAAAAAAGGCGGAAATACTTCGGTATAGCCGTGCTTTTTGGTGTGTAAATCCAGCATAAAATTAATTAAAGCCCTTTCTAATCTTGCACCCCAGCCTTTATAAAGAATGAAATTTGAACCCGTAATTTTTGCTGCCCGGCCAAAATCAATAATATCCAAATGCTGGCTTAATTCGATGTGGCTGGCTGGTTTAAAATCAAATTTAGGTAACTCCCCCCATGAGCGCACGGTCTTTTTGCAAGAGGCATCGCCAACAGGTATAGATGCGTGTGGTATATTGGGAATGACTAATAATAATTTATCTAATTCCGCATTGATTTCCTTTAATTTTTCCTCTAGTTGGTCGATGCTCTCTGCGATCTTTTTCATGGAGGAAATCTTTTGTTTAGCATCTTTCCTGGCTTTTAATAAAGCAGTGATTTCATCATTGGCCTTGTTTTTCTCTGCTCTTAAATTTTCCAGTTCGCTTAAAACTTTACGTCGAGAGTCATCAAATTTAATCAAATCATCCCAGTCTAACTTTAAACCCCGGTCTTTGATAGATTTTTTAACCAAATCCGGGCTTTCCCGAATAAATTTCAGGTCTAACATATTCTATCCTTTTAGGGACAGTCCCCTTCGGAGACAGGTCCCTTTTACCCTTTAATTACCCCCAAGGGCCTCATGCGGCATACGCACTTTGATATGCCGGCATTATGCACGACATCTACCACTTCATTTACGTCTTTATACGCCTGGGGCGCTTCTTCTACAATTGTTCCGCGGCCAGAGGCCTTAACTATTATACCTTTAGATTCCAGTTCTTTCAATAAAGTATCTACATTTATAGAACGGGCGGCGGCGGTGCGGGATTTTACGCGCCCGGCACCATGACAATTCTTTACTAAAACAGGAGTAAATGTTTTTGTAAATACAAAATAGTTGTGGTTATCCTCGACTTCAATGTTATATAACTCTTTCATACCTAAATCATTTACTTTTTTAACCCGCTGCATTCTCAATGGTGAGTTGATTATATTAATGATTTTTTCTTTAGCATAACGAGAACTAGACTGCCAGGCAAGAAATTCCAAGATTTTATTACCCTCCATTAGATTATTTCTATCGGCCTTTCTTGTAAAGGGCCATTTTATATCCCCTGATATCCAATTTTCCGTAAACAATTGACGCACAGAAAATAGTTTGCTTCCATATTTTTGCTTATGAGGAAGCCCCTTTACTCTCTTTGTAAACTTTAGAATTTCATCTATTTTCTCAGATATCTGGATTATATAACAATTATTTCTTTGAATGGAAACATAAGGCAGGATTCCTATTTTTAAACAAGCAAGAACAATCGCGCCGGCTACATTTTCTTTGGCATTAAATATATCTATAACTTTATGTACTGGATTCCAAGTGCCATCTCCATCTATCGCGCCTGCCAGAAAGTTAAATATGCTTTCAGAATTCAATTCTAAAACCCATGTCTGTAAATTATCGTAAATCCTTATTATTTCTTCCGCGGTTTTTTTTCGGCCTGTTGTAAAATCACTAGCCACACCCGTTATTGCTCTGCCTCTTATATAGCCGGAGCTAAATTTCATTTTCCCGTTGCTTAAATCATGCTCAAAAACAGTTTCGAAAGAATCCCTGACGTAATTTATAAAATTTAACTTTCCCGCCGTCTCTTTCTGAGTAAAGATAATCCTCTCTTGCTTTCTATCAATATATCCATCGGTAACTAAAGCTCCCACTAAAAATGCTAATCTAGGATAATGTAGCATCCATGCCGCTTTTATTCTGTCTAAAACACAAATCATTTTTTCGTCCTCTAATATTTTCTTTATTTCTTCATATTTTAATTCTGCATTATCAAAAAGGGCGAAATTGTGATCAGTGCTCACATCTAAGGTGTTAAATCTAGATTTATTTGTCTGCGAAACAGATATCCTTATTGTCGAGCCTACTCTTTTATTTACACCCAAAAGCGGCTTCCATTCAGTAGTTAACGTATCCTTATTTACTGATAGTAAGTTATAAGTTAAGCCCAATTTATTAAATTCATATATCTCTCCCAGGGTAACAATTCCCTTATCTGTAAGAATTCTTGTATCGCCAGTGAAGCACGTGCTCCCGAATGTCTCTTCTTCTGCTTTTTTTGTGCCGACTAATAAATACGAATTTCTGCCCATGTCGCCGGGAATAATCACTGGTTGCCCGGTTTTTTTGTATCGCTCAGGCAGAGCCGGATGTCCGGCGCCAAAGGCACGCGTCGCACCTTTGCGGTGAACACATAAAGTTTTCTCTTTGCCATCAACAATATGTTTTTCTATCTTGGCAATGTTATGCGTGACATCATAAATTAAATACATTCCCATTTTCTGCCAGGGCATACCAAAAACCCTTTCAAAAACTTTGCGCATAAGATACATGAGGCACTGCCGATTTGCCCAGGCATAGTTAGCTGCGCATTTCATGGCTCCTAAATAGGCTTTACCTTCAGGAGAATTAACCGGCGCACAGGCAAGCTGCCGGTCAGGGACATT
>JAGUYA010000137.1 GCA_020061545.1 Candidatus Omnitrophota bacterium | reverse complement strand
CCCCCCCACCACTTTCGTATTTAGCCTACGCTATATTGAAAGTGGTGGGGGGTTAAATTCGCAGACGCTTTGCTACAACTTACGTCGCTATTGCTTCCGTAAGTTGTCTGCTCATTTAAGAGGGACAATAACATGCAAGATTACCGGAGGCTATTTAAATTTGCCCGGCCCTATTACGGGCTGCTGATTTTATCCGGCGCTTTCATGGGTGTGGTTACGTTTCTGGATGTCTTTCGCCTAAGCGCAATTGTTCCGGTTGTGGATAGGATATTTACTAATAAACCCATAACTTTTACCCGGGGAAAGCTACCGCTATTTTTAGAGAATATTTTAAATCAGCTGAATAATCTTACACCCTTAAAGGTCCTGTATCTTTTACTGATTGTAATCCCCGCAGCCCTGGTCATTAGAGCTGTTTTTGAGTTTTTACAGTCGTATATTATGTCTGATGTAGGCCAGAAGGTGATTAGAGACGTCAGAAACTTAGTTTACGATAAATTACAAACTTTATCCTTAGACTACTTTACGCAGAAAAGAAGCGGCGAATTAATCTCGCGGATTACCAATGATGTAAAGCTGATAGAAAACGCCGTATCCTATGCGCTTACGGATTTGGTCTATCAGTCTTTTCAGGTCATCTCCTTTGCTGCCCTGACCTTCTTGATTAACTGGAGAATGGCCTTGATTTCTGTGATCGTGTTACCTCTGGTAGCTATTCCCATTGTAGTAGTGGGTAAGGTATTACGTAAGCTCAGCAAGAGATCCCAGGAAAAGATGGCAGATATAAATTCTCTGTTAGTGGAGACATTTGCTGGAGTAAGGATTGTCAGGGCATTTTGTGCTGAGGCCAGGGAGATAGCTAAATTTAAAAAACAGAATCAGGATTACTATAGAATTACCATGAAATCCATAAAAAGAATGCTTCTTTTAGGTATTGCTACAGAGCTTATAGGTGTGGCTATGGCACTCTTCATTATATATTATAGCGGCAGACAGGTCATTGAGGGTGAGCTTTCTTTTGGTGCTTTTGCTTTATTTATGGCCGCCTTACTTTCTTTAATCAGGCCTTTTAAAAAATTGAGCCAGGTCTCATCCATCATGCAGCAGGCTGTAGCAGCCAGTGGTCGGATATACGAGGTACTAGACACGTCTCCCAGTATTAAGGAAAAACTAGGGGCGCATCCGCTTTCCGCCTTCAAAAATAATATTATTTATGAAGATGTATATTTTAGCTATGCAGACCAGGATATATTAAGAGGAATAAACTTGGAGGTAAAGAAAGGTCAAATGGTGGCGATTGTCGGCCCGAGTGGCGTGGGAAAGACTACCCTTGTGGATTTAATCCCGCGTTTCTACGACCCTAAAAAGGGCAGAATCTTAATTGACGGCATAGATATACAGGACCTAACCTTTAAATCTTTACGTCAGCAGATCGGTATAGTTACGCAGGAAGTCATCCTTTTTAATGATACGGTCAGAGCGAATATCCTGTATGGTAATCCAGATGCATCTGGTGACTTAATAGAGCAGGCAGCCAGACAGGCTTATGCCCATGATTTTATCCAGAATTTACCTTCGGGTTATGAGACAATCATCGGAGATAGAGGGATGAAGCTTTCTGGAGGAGAACGCCAGAGGATAGCCATTGCCCGAGCGTTACTGAAGAATCCACCCATTTTAATCCTCGATGAGGCCACCTCTCAGTTAGACTCAGAGTCAGAACGCATTGTGCAGGAGGCCTTGGATAGACTTATTCAAGGTCGGACAGTATTTGTAATTGCACACCGGCTTTCTACGGTGAGGAATGCCAAGACGATAATTGTTCTAGATGAGGGCACGATTGTGGAAGAGGGCACACACAGCGAACTCCTGAGTAGAGACGGTTTATATAAGAAGCTTTATCAGTTGCAGGAAATACAAAAATAGGTTGCAACTTCTTAGGATTTTGTTATACTAAAAAGTTACTTTAAGTAGAGAGCGTTGAATAATTCACTTTTGTGAAATATTTATTTTTCAACAGTCTCAAGTAAGGAGGGTGATAGTTTGTCGACAGAATTAATTAAACAATTATTAGAGGCAGGAGTGCATTTTGGTCACAAGACTTCACGCTGGAATCCAAAAATGAAGAAGTTTATCTTTGGCGAAAGAAGCAGTATCTACATTATTGATTTAGAAAAGACTGTAGAGTGTTTAAATAAAGCCAGGGATTTTTTAATGGATATAACCTCCAAAGGTGAAGTGGTGCTGTTTGTAGGAACAAAAAGACAGGCGCAGGAAGCGGTTCTTCAGGAGGCAATACGCTGCGGCATGTACTATGTCACTGAACGCTGGCCTGGCGGTTTACTCACTAACCTCCCCACCATAAGGAAGAGCATAAATCGTTTAAAAGCTATAGAAAAAATGAAGCAGGATGGTACCTTTGAGAAACTAACTAAGAAAGAAGTAGCGCACCTGGAAAAGGAACTAAATAAGTTAAAGAAAAATTTCTCTGGCATTGTTCAGATGGAGCGTATACCTCAGGCGATTTTTATTGTAGATACAAAAAAAGAAGAAACCGCAGTGAGGGAAGCAAATAGATTATCTATACCGGTTATAGGACTTATCGATACCAACTCTGATCCAGACCTGGTTAGCTATCCTATTCCCGGTAATGACGATGCTACTAAATCCATACGGATAATTTCTAGTCTTATTGCGGATACCATTATTGAAGGCCGTAAGAGATTCCTGTCCTATCTTTCTCAGGAGGGAGTAGTTGTAAAGCCAGAGAAAGAAGAAGGGGAGATACCGCTTGTGCTTCCTGAAGAAGAAACGAAGACAAAAGAGATCGAAGAGATTGTAGAGACAAGCGAAGTTCCTGGGGAAGAAATAAAACCTGCCAGAAAGGTTGAGCGGCGGCGGGTTCCGGAAGTAAAAGGCAGGCCTAGAAGGAAGGCAGGATAAACGAACCTTCGATTACACTTGAGGGTCTAAAGTAGAGCGAACGAAAGAGAGTCGAACGATGAAAGTTTCTTTAGAATCGATTAAGGAATTAAGAGAGAGGACTTCTGCGAGTGTTTTGGATTGCAAGCAGGCGCTTCAAGACGCCAAGGGAGATATTCAAAAGGCAGTGGAACTCTTACGTAAACGTGGCCTTGAGATTGCGGTGAAAAGACAAGGTAGGAAAGCCCAAGAAGGTAGAATTGAGGTTTATGTGCATCATGGCAATAAAATCGGCGTGTTATTAGAAGTGAACTGCGAAACTGACTTTGTGGCACGTAACAGTGATTTTTGTCAGTTTACCAAAGACATTGCCATGCAGATAGCCGCAGGCAACCCGACATATATAAAAAAAGAAGATGTGCCCAGCCAGGTGATTAAAAAGGAAAAGGATAAAGAGCAGTTTTATAAGGATAATTGTTTGCTGGAGCAGGTTTTTATCAAGGACCCGACCCTGACCATAAAAGACTATTTAGGAAGCCTGATTGCTAAAATCGGTGAAAATATTGTTATCTGCAGGTTCGTACGCTATAAAGTTGGCGAATGAAGGCCTTACCCGTCTATAAAAGAATAGTTTTAAAATTAAGCGGCGAAGCACTTCAAGGTAAGCAGAGCCACGGTATCGACCAAGCTGTCTTAGTTTCTATTGCCCGCCAGATAAAAGAGATAAGAGATTTGCATGTGGATGTGGCGATAGTTCTGGGCGGAGGTAATATCTTCAGGGGTCAGGAGAATATTGCTTCGCGGGGTTTAGATATGGATAGATCTGTAGCTGATTATATGGGGATGCTCGCCACGGTTATAGACGGCTTGGCTTTGCAGGATGTGTTGGAAAAAATGAATATGCCCACGCGCGTCATGACTGCTATAGAAATGCAAAGGATCGCCGAGCCCTATATCAGAAGAAGGGCAATCAGACACCTAGAGAAAGGTCGTATAGTTATCTTTGTGGCTGGAACCGGTAACCCCTATTTTACTACCGATACCGCTGCAGCGCTTCGGGCCATGGAGATAAATGCCGATGCGATATTAAAGGCAACCAAAGTAGACGGGGTTTATTCTGCTGACCCCTTAAAGGTAAAGAATGCGAAAAAATTTGAGCGTTTAAAATATATTGATGTATTAAAGAAGGGTCTTAAGGTGATGGATGCCACTGCCGTCAGCCTTTGCATGGACAATAAGTTACCCATTGTGGTGTTTAATCTTAATAAAGAAGGCAATATCAGGCGCGTCGTTTTGGGCAAAAAGATAGGCACTGTTGTAAGATAATTTAAAGGATACTTAAAATCCCAAATCCCAATTTCCAAATCCCAAATAAATCCCAATGTCCAAAATCCCAATCTCCAAACCAGCTTTAGTTTGGGACATTTGGTAATTGGAAAAGTGATGACCACCAAAGAAATCTTGCATAATACCGAAGAAAAAATGAAAAAGGCGGTGGAGTCTGTGGCGCGAGAATTCTCTGAGATAAGGACAGGAAGGGCAAGTCCGAGCCTTGTAGAGGGCCTGTACATTGATTACTATGGAACACCTACCCTGCTTAAACAATTGGCTTCTATATCCGTGCCTGATGCACACCTGATTGTAATACAACCCTGGGATGTAACTGCAATAGGTGAGATTGAGAAGGCAATCATGAAATCCAATTTAGGGATTAATCCGTCTCATGACGGTAAATTGATTAGACTGTCCATACCACCCTTATCCAGAGAAAGGCGCCAGGAGCTGGCTAAGGTGGTGAATAAGATGGCGGAAGAAGGAAGGGTGTCCTTACGGACAATCAGGCGAGAGGCTAAAGAGGCCTTAGAAAAATTAGAAAAAGATAAGGTTCTACCCGAGGACGATAAATTTAGAGGTATTGATGAATTGCAGAAGTTAGTAGATAAATACATCGCCAAAGTTGACGAGTTGTTAAAGAATAAAGAAAAAGAAATACTCGAATTCTAATTCAGATTAAATCCAAATGTCAAAGCTCAAAATTCAAAATAAATCCAAATGTCAAATCTCAAATAACAAAATTCCTGTTTTAGTATTTGTAATTGGGATTTCGAATTTATTTTGTCATTTGGATTTTGTTATTTGACATTAAATTTGGGCCACTAGCTCATCAGGTAGAGCACCACCCTCTAATAAGGGGGCGCTACTTAGGTAACTAGTAGTGTTAAATCTTGTAAATTGCGGGGACATCTGGAGTATTTCAAGATACTCTAAAATAATTTTAGAGTAACAATTCTTGAATGCAGATAATCCGCAGCCAAACCCTTAATGCTAAATTTAAAGGGAAGGTTCAACGACTATAATCAAGACCTCCCGCTACTTTCTTAATTTAAAATTAATCAAAATTGTGGGAGGATGGGATAGTCTGATCTGTATGGCGACATACAGCTAACAAAAATGTTTAAGGTGGGTGTGCCGCGTTCGAGTCGCGGGTGGCTCATAAATTTATAATAACCTGCGGATTTGTTCGCGTGCTGCTCACAAACCCTCCGGTTATTTATAGCGAATATCAGTGGTTATTGATGCGAACGACATGTTTTTGGTAATTATCCGCTGGAAGCGGATAGAGTTTTAGCATTGCCAAAAACATCAAGGGGGTGTGGGGGAAAAGAGATGTCCCCCACGTTTGGGGGAGAACAGCATCGGGCTTTAAATATAAGCTAATAGCGTTAGGAGGGGGCTTGCCCCCTCCTAAGGAGTGAGCGTCGTAATAAACGAGATAAGCTTTAGATAAAACTAAGAGCGCTGAAAGTTTACTTGCACGCATTGAATAAGCTATAGCGAACGACGCGGACGTGGTGGAATGGAAGACACGTATGGCTTAGGACCATATGGGGCAACCCTTGGGGGTTCAACTCCCTCCGTCCGCATAATTAGCTTCATAATAAAATGATAGATAAAGTATCAATTATGAATAAAGCTCGTTTAAGATATAGACAGGAACGCTGTAAGCAAGTTGTACAAAGAGCTATAGAGTCTTTTGAGCAACATAAAAAGGAACCTTTATTTATTATAGGAGTTTCTCTCTATTGGGCTGAAGGTAAAACTTCGAGGTTAAGTAGTAGCCAAGTGGAACTTTCTAATTCTGATCCCCAGTTGTTGAGATTATTCTGCGCCTTTTTACGACGTTATATCGAACCGAACAATAGCGTTTTAAGAGCAAGGTTATTTTTATATCCAGACCTAAATGAAGATAAAATGAAATTATTTTGGTCTAGAAATTTGGGTATTCCCAGAAAGAATTTTATTAGATCACATCATTTTAATACTCATCCACGAATCACAAAGAAAAAATCACCTTATGGAACTTGTAGTGTTTATATTAATAATAGCGATGCACGTTTAATTATCGATAAATGGATCGAATCTATTGGTGATATGCGGCGGTAATTCAGCGGTAGAATGCCTGCTTGCCAAGCAGGATGGCACGGGTTCAAATCCCGTCCGCCGCTCCAAAAACAATAAAATTTCGAAAGGAGAACCAGTATGAATATTATGGACTTTTTATCAAAGAAGGCAATATTGACTGATATCAAATCTACAAAAAAAGAAGAGGTAATGAGGGAACTCGTGGATGCATTAATTAACGGGGGCGAGATTGAAAAACGCTACCGTAATAAACTCATCGATGCCTTAATGGCCAGAGAATCTTTGGGTTCAACTGCTATTGGTCAAGGGGTAGCTATACCGCATGCAAAATTGGATTGCGTAGATAAGCTTGTGGCTAGCTTCGGCCTCTCCAAAAAAGGCGTGGATTTTGATTCTTTAAACGGAGAACCAGCATACATATTCTTTTTGTTGGTAGCGCCACAGGATTTTGCCGGACCTCACTTAAAGGCGCTGGCGCGCATATCGCGCCTGCTTAAAGATAAATATTTCCGCGATAGTCTACGTGCTGCCGGAGACGATAAGGCTATCATAAAGATAATCAGTCAAGAAGATGAAAAAAAACTTTAACCTAAAAGATATAAAATTAAATAAAATTAAAGGGATGTTTAAGTGGCTATATCCGGGTATAGGTATAAAACGCTGGATTGGTTTAAGTGCCTTTGGCATTATTTTGGTAATTACCGGTTCAATCAGCTTAAGGACTGAAGAATATTGGTTCGTGCAGATATTAGATGCAATTGTGGTCATCTCGGGTATTATAGTTCTGATATTAGGTATTAAGCGGATGGTTCGTTCTTTCATCTTGGCAATTATACCCTCCTCAAGAGATACAGAACTGGTGGATATTTTATATCAAAAAAAGCAGCTCGGTCGCGGTCCTAAGATTGTTACGGTGGGCGGTGGCACAGGATTATCCGTGCTTTTAAGCGGCCTGAAAGAATACACCTCTAATATTACCGCCATAGTTACAGTTGCTGATTCTGGCGGTTCTTCAGGACGCTTAAGGGAGCAGTTTGATATATTGCCGCCGGGCGATATACGTAACTGTTTGGTGGCTTTAGCGGATGCCCCCACTTTAATGCGCGATTTATTTCAATTCCGGTTTGACGAAGCTTCAGAACTTTCTGGCCACAGCTTCGGAAATCTTTTTATTACGGTAATGACCAGATTAACCGGAGATTTTGAGAAAGCGATTAAGGAGACCAGTAAGGTTTTGGCTTTGCGGGGACAGGTCATCCCGTCTACGCTGAATAATGTGGCTTTGGTGGCTCAACATAAGGATGGTTCCACTACTGAAGGAGAAGATGAGATTCCTAAAGTTCACATACCCATAGATAGAGTCTATCTTAAACCAACTGGATCCCTGGCCACACCCGAGGCCATAAAAGCCATCGAGGAAGCGGAGATTATTGTTTTGGGTCCGGGTTCGCTCTATACCAGCATTATACCTAACCTTTTAATAAATGAGATTACCAATAGTATTGTGGCTTCAGGAGCAATTAAGATATATGTTTGCAATGTCATGACCCAGCCCGGAGAAACAGACGGGTATACTGTATCCGACCATATAAAAACGCTTATCCGTCACAGTCACCCGCGCATCTTTGATTATTGCATTGTAAATACAGAAGAAATTCCGATAGATATACGACGCAAACGTTATGAACAGGAGAATGCTTACCCTGTGGTCAATGATACAAAAAAAATTGAAAGTATGGGCTATCGTATAATTGAGGATGACATCGTTATGGTTCAAGATGTGATCAGGCATAACCCTTTAAAATTAGCCAAAACTATCCTCAGTTTTATTGAAGAGGTTTAAGTGAGACATAAGTTATG
>JAGUYA010000148.1 GCA_020061545.1 Candidatus Omnitrophota bacterium | reverse complement strand
GTTAGAAATAATTATTAGAAGAGCAAAAAAAGATGAAGAAATAATTACAATAGATGGCGCAAGAAGAATATTGAGCGAAGAGATTTTAGTTATCGCATCCGGAAACGACAGGCAAACAGGCAAACAGGCAAACAGGCAAACAGGCAAACCCATAGCCATTGCGGGTATAATGGGCGGTAAAGATACAGAGGTGAGCGCAGGCACAAAAAATATACTTTTAGAGGCAGCTGTATTTAATCCTGTTATGGTGCGCCGGGTGAGGCAGAATCTGGGGGTACAAAGCGATTCTTCATATAGATTTGAAAGAGGCACAGATTTACAAATAGTAGAAAAAGCGTCTGGGCAGGCAGTAGAATTAATCCAGGAATTGGCTGGCGGAAGATATGTTTTAGCGAAAAGCGCAGGATTACCTAAAATGAAGAGAAAGAGTATTCATTTAGAAGTATCCACGGTGCAAAAAATCTTAGGCATAAATATTGCCGCATCCCAGATAAAGAAAATTTTAAATACCTTAGAATTTAAAACCAAACCCAAAGTTAAAAATGGTTTTAGAGTGGATATTCCTTCGCATCGGCCAGATGTGGATTTAGAGATAGATTTAATTGAAGAAATAGCGCGCATATCCGGCTTTGAATTTATACCCAAAACCTTACCCGCGGTTAGACCGCAAGTAAGTACTGGCCAATCAAGAACTTTGGTTTCTATAATAAAAAATATTCTTATCGGCTTAGGTTTAAATGAAGTCATTACTTATAGTCTGACGGATAAGGAGTTATTAAGAAACTTTGACACAAGACAAGATTATGAACCGATAGAAATTCTCAATCCTTTAAGCCAGGAACAGGAGATTTTAAGGCCTACACTTATACCGAGTCTTTCTGCTTGCGTGGCTTATAATCTTAACCAGAAACAGGATTATGTGAATATCTTTGAGATTGCTCAGGTGTTTTCGCAGTCCGCGTTGAGGCCAAAAGAAGAACTACGCTTAGGTATTGCCCTTTGTGGGAGCAGAGCTTTATTACTGGAGCAGGGTTTAATCAAAGATGCTGTTGGGTTTTTACATTTAAAAGGCATAATCGAGGTGCTCCTGGAGCGGCTGGGTATAAGAGATTATAATTTTAAAGCCACGGATAAAGCTTCTGAAATAGCCGTATATGTAGGCAAAGAAAGAATAGGTTTTCTGAATGCGCTACCCAGGAATGTTTTAGATAGCCTGGATATCAAAAACAAAGAGGTATTTGTGGCTGAACTCTGCCTGGAGAGGCTTTTGTCTTTTGTAGATTTAAATAAAAAGTTTGTGCACCCTCCGGTATATCCGGGAATATCGAGAGATATCAGCCTGGTTTTGAAAGAGGAGATCTTGGTAGGTGGTATATTAGAAGCCATAAAAGATAAAGGCAGACCTTGGCTACGCGAGGTGAGGGTGGTAGATTATTACAAAGGTAAGCAAATTCCCTCTGGTTTTAAAGGGCTAACCTTATCCTGTCTTTATCGGCTGGATGAGCGCACCCTAACCGAAGCGGAAATCAATCCTGTGCATTCCCTGCTTTGCGCTCTCTTAACAGAGAGGTTCGGTGCTCAGATAAGATAGGTCTTGATTTTTCTCGCAAGATGTGCTATACTTTTTTTGCATATAAAGAGGCTCTTTTAAATATCCCTGCCGTGCACGTTGGATGTGCGATAATTGGTGAACCAACACCAAGATAATGGGAGCTTAACTCTCTTGGCGCTAAGGCACTAAGTGGAGAGCACCCACCTGTAAAGAAACCGGTTCACAACCTTCCAGTCCAACGGCACATGCGGGGATTTTTTATTGAGGCCACAACTTATGGAGCGATAGTTTGGTCAGAGCGACATAAGTTGTATGGCCGAAATAATCCCGCACCTTTTATGTTGTAGAATAAATTATTTGGTGAAAGGTGCGGGATAACATGGCAATATGGACCTTTTCGAAGAACAAAATAAAGAAGACTTAAAAGACCCTCCCTTAGCGGTACGCATGCGGCCAGTTACCTTGGATGAATTTGTCGGCCAAGAGCATGTCTTGGGTAAAGGAAGGCTTTTACGTCGGGCAATTGAGGCAGACCGCTTAAGTTCTTTAATATTATACGGTCCTGCGGGAGTAGGTAAAACGTCGCTCGCTTGGTGCATCGCGCACATTACTAAATCGCACTACGTGACGATAAACGCCACGACCTCCAATGTAGAAGAATTAAGAAAAGTCATTGTCCAGGCCAAGCTCAAGAAATTAAACACAGACAGAAAGACCATACTTTTTATTGATGAAATACACCGTTTTAATAAAGCCCAGCAGGATGTGCTCATGCCTGACATAGAAGAGGGTAACCCTATTCTGATCGGCGCAACCGTACACAACCCCTGCTTTTCTTTGGCTTCGCCCCTTTTATCGCGTTCTCTCGTCGTGGAACTAAAACCCTTGAAGGAAAGCGAAATTTTAAGCATTCTCTCCTTCGCCTTAAAAGACAAAACCAGGGGCTTCGGTAATCTGAAAATAAAATTTGATAAGAAGGCATTAACATTTTTAGCCCAGACCTGCGAGGGAGATGCCCGCAGGGCACTCAATGCCTTAGAGGTGGGCGTACTAACCACACCTAAATCCAAAGAGGGTTTGATTAATTTTAATTTAGAGGTAGCGGCGGAGTCCATCCAGAAAAAACCGGTTCTTTATGATAAGGACGAAGACAGCCATTACGATACTGCCTCTGCATTTATCAAGTCTATGCGCGGCTCAGACCCGGATGCGGCGTTATACTGGATGGCCAAGATGCTCTATGCCGGCGAGGACCCGCGTTTCATTGCCCGCAGGATTTGTATTGCTGCCGCAGAAGATGTGGGTAATGCTGACCCCTTAGCGCTTGTCCTGGCCAACGCTGCCTTACAAATCTCGGAGTTTGTGGGTATGCCTGAAGCCAGGATTGCTCTTGCCCAGGCTGCCATCTATGTTGCCTGTGCCCCCAAATCTAATGCCAGTTACTTGGCTATTGATAAGGCCCTGGGAGATATCGAAAGCCAAAAAGTCCAGGAAGTACCTGACCATCTCAAGGATGCCTCTTATCCGGGCGCAGAAGTTCTTGGTCATGGCAAAGGTTATAAATATAGCCATGATTATGCAGGGCATTATGTAAAACAGAAATATACGAGAAAGCAGGTTAAATACTACGAACCCACTGAGATTGGTTATGAAGCCAAGATTAAACAACGCCTGGAAAAGTTGCGTGGCAACCAGAAGACAGAATAAATCCTATCTCTAATTTTCCTTGAGACCATCTCTAAACTGTGGTAAAATTTAACATTAAATTTAGGAGAGAGCAATGATTATTACTGAACAGAAGCCCTTCCAGGAAATATTAGAGAGTTTAAAGGAATACACTAAAATATTTTTGGTGGGTTGCGGTGAGTGCGCTACCACTAGTAAGACTGGTGGGGAGGATGAGCTGCTTAAGATGAAGGCGCAGTTAGAAACACACGGTAAAACCGTCTTAGGCATGTGTATTCCCAGCGCACCTTGCGTGGCCAGCCAGATCAAAACAGAATTGGCCAAGAATATGAAAGCCCTGCGCGAAGCCGAAGCGATTTTAGTCTTGGCCTGCGGTTTGGGGGCGCAGTCTGTAAAGGATAATGACAGATTGGGTTTAGTGGTTTTGCCTGGCTGTAATACCTTATTTGGCGCGGTCATGGATGCACAAGGTAATTTCT
>JAGUYA010000089.1 GCA_020061545.1 Candidatus Omnitrophota bacterium | reverse complement strand
TTTATCAAGACAGTTGAGGATTTATACGAGGCATTAGTGAACAATGTGCCAAGTATAAAATTCGGCTTGGCATTCGTAGAGTCCTCTGGTGCCTGCAAAATCAGGTCTGAAGGTAATGACCCGGAATTAAAAAAGCTGGCCGAGGTAAATGCTTTAGAGATCGGCGCAGGTCACAGTTTTATTATTTTTATAAAGGATGCCTATCCCATTAATGTTCTGAACGCGATGAAAGCTATCCCTGAGGTTTGCACCATATACTGCGCCTCAGCTAATCCTATTGAAGTAATTATTGCTGAAACAGATACAGGCCGGGGTATATTAGGGGTGATCGATGGCGCAAAGCCCAAAGGGATTGAATCAAGCGAAGATATAGTCTGGCGTAAAGAATTTTTGCGCAAGATTGGTTATAAGCTTTGATTTTTTGCTTGCAAACTTTGTTTTTTTTGTTATAATTTCTTTACCTCGCGAGAATAATGGATTCTAAGAAGATACGTAAGGGTATAGGCCGCTTCTTTGGCTGGATAGGATTGATTTTCAGCTCTTTGATAATTAAGGTCATTCCCCAGTGCTGTATCTATGGTTTTGCCAAGAATCTTGCTATTTTAGGTTATATTATTGCCCGCAAACAAAGAAAGGTGGCCTTGGAGAGTCTGACTATTGCCTTTAAAAGAGAAAAATCAAAGGCCGAAATACAGCAGATTGCCAAGGATTGCTTTACCTTTATGGCCAAGGCAGGGTTAGAGCTTATGTTTCTTATGGATAGACCCCAGCTCCTTAAGAAACGCGCAGAGTTTGCAGGTAAAGAGAACCTCGAAGCTGCTTTAGCTAAAGGTAAAGGCGTAATTTTGGTCAGCGCGCATTTTGGCAATTTTCCTTTGATGCTGGCAAAACTTAGTTTAGAGGGTTATAAGACTGCAGGTATAATGCGTTATATGCGGGATGAACGCGCAGAGAAGTTCTTCATGGCAAAACGTACCCAACTGGGCATAAAGACGATATACAGTCAGCCGCGCAAGGCCTGTGTAGAAAATTCTATCCGTACTTTAAGAAAGAACGAACTTCTTTTTGTACCTATAGACCAGAATTTTGGCACAGGCGGTGTATTCGTAGATTTTTTTGGCAGAAAGGCGGCCACTGCCATAGGTCCGGTGGTGCTTGCGTTACGCACCCAGACAGCCATACTTCCCTGCTTTATAGTAAGGCAGAAAGACGATACGCATAAGATTATCTTTGAGCCGGCTTTAAATTTAGAAAAGGGCAGGGATTATCAAGAGACCGTGATTATAAATATACAGAAGTTAACTAATACCATTGAATCTTATATCCGTAAATACCCTGCAGAATGGGGTTGGATTCATCGGCGCTGGAAAAGTAAGCCAGGTAAGTGAGGGCATAAGTTATGGAGTTCGGTATTTAGAAGAGCTAAGCGACATAACTTATCTGCCCGAACTTATCCCCCACCACTTTCAATATAGCATAAGCTAAACACGAAAGTGGTGGGGGGTTAATTCGCACCTATAACTTACTCACACTTCGTGTTCGTAAGTTATGTGCTCATTTAAAAAAGGAGGTGTTAAATGGCAGAAGAGGTAAAACAGGAAGAGAAGAAAGTAGAGGTAAAAAAGATACTTTCTACTATCTTTAAGGTTATCTTGGGTCTGGTATTTTTGGCTTTGGGTGTTTTGGCAATTATAAGATGGTTGCCTGATCTCTTAGCCGTGGTAAGAGGTTGCATTGGTTTATTCCTCATTTTAGCAGGCATAATTACCCTCGCCATAGCTAAGGAGTAACCAGAACCATCTCTTTAAGAGACACAAGGGTTAATAGGGGCAACCCTATTAACCCTCTTTTAGTTACACTACAGATAAAATAATCTTGGCCGCATAAACATATAAAGGAAAACAATGGTAGGAGTAATTCTAAAAAAAGAAATAATTGTAAATAAAGCATTATGTCGAATGTTGGGTGTGTTAACATTTATTATCTTGACGAGCCTGGGCGCATTTGTGCGTATACCCTTACCCTTCACACCGGTACCCATAACCCTGCAGACATTATTTGTTTTACTCTCCGGTGCTTTCCTGGGAAGCAATTTAGGCGCGATTACCCAATTAAGTTATATACTTCTGGGTATCTGGGGACTACCCATATTTACTGGCGCGGGTAGTGGCTTGTTCTATCTTTTTGGGCCTACTGGTGGATACCTCTTTGGTTTTATTTTAGCTTCTTTTTTCATAGGTAGATTTATAAAATCCAGTAAGAATAATTTACTTTTTACATTTGGTTTATTCTGTCTGGCTGACCTGATTATTTTATCAAGCGGAGTTATCTGGCTTAGGTTTCTCTTTGGGTATAATTTAATCAAATTGTTATTCATAGGACTGCTGCCTTTTATACCGGGTGATCTATTAAAGATAGTAGTTGCTGTTGGTTTTTACGCTCGATTAAAATCCCGCTTGAAAGAAGTCTTTTAGTGTAGGTGGGCAATTTTATTTGACAGGGTCATAAATTATGCTAAAATAATATCTTAAAAGAGAGGAGATAAAAATGAAGAAACAACTGATTATCTTTTTGTTTGTTATCCTTTTTTCTACCAATCTCGGAATTATTTCCCTTTTTGCCCAAGAATCAGAAACCCAGGCTATCCCAGCTCTGCCTGAGTCTGAGGTGCAATGGCTTTGGGGAGAGGTAGTTTCTGTAGATACGCTCACCAAGCAAATGATAGTGAAATACCTGGATTACGAAACAGATACTGAAAAGGAAATAACTATTAATATAAATGACAAAACCAATTTTGAAAACGCGAAGTCCCTGGATGAGATAAAAGCACAGGATACAGTAAGCGTTGATTATATAACTAATCCGGAGGGTAAGGATATAGCTAAAAATATCAGTGTAGAAAAGAACGAAGGCGTACAAATCTTACCAGAACAGAATACTCAAGAAGAACCCTAGGACAGTACCAGGTTTAGAATAATCATTGTAGCCGATAGTGATAATTAGGAGCACGGCCATTATAAAGGCAGGGTGAGTTTCCTGCCTTTGTTATTTTAGTCGTGACTTCACTTAAAATGAAAGGCATTAAGCTCGTTATCTTTGATTTAGATGGCACGTTAGTCGATGCCTACCCTGCGATTATTAAAAGTTTTAATTATACCATGCAAAGATTAAACTATCCGAAGCAAGGTGCCTGGGTTATCCGTCGGGCAGTAGGCTGGGGAGATGGGAATCTCTTAAAGCCTTTTGTAAAAGAAAAGGATTTACCTTTAGCGCTATCCATATACCGCAGACACCATAAGTTAGCACTGCTTGAAGAATCCCGTTTATTCCCCTATGTAGATAAAATATTGACTTACCTTAGAAACAAGGGTTATAGGCTTGCCGTAGCCAGTAATCGTCCCAGTCAGTTTTCCTGGATTTTAATCCGGCACCTGAAACTAAAAAGATATTTTAATTACGTCCTTTGTGCAGATAAGTTAAAAGACATTAAACCCAGCCCTGAAATCATCAATAAAATTATGCAAAAATTTAAGTTAAGACCCAAGCAAACTCTCTATGTAGGCGATATGGTTATCGATGCCCAGGCAGGTAGGAGCGCAAAAGTAAAGACTATCATTGTCACCACAGGCTCAAGTTCAAAGAACGAGATTAAAAAAGAAAAACCATACCGCATTATTGGAAAGATTACAGAATTATTAAGGATATTATAGCGGGCTTTTATCTTGACAGAGTAGCGTATTTCGGATATAATTTTTTATTACAGGGGGGATAATGATGAAAAAAATTCTTTTTATTTTGTTTGTATTATTTTTCAGTCTTGTTTTCGCAGTATCTTACGCCAGGGACACAAAAACTAAAGTTATTCTTCTTATTACCGAGCAGAATATCGAAGGCCCACAACGTGCCTGGTGGGCAAGCGAGATTGATTTATCTGCAACCGAAGCGACTTTGCTTAAGAAACTTCTTGAGCAAGGTTTCGAGGTTCTTGAGCCACCAAATCTTACCAAGATTATCAAACAAAATCGTGCATTTCGTATAGTTAATTTATCCGAAGAGAAATCCATAAGATTGGGAAATTTATCTAAGGCAGACCATGTGCTTTTAGGTAAAGCTATTGCTTCTTCCGGCGGTAATGTGCCTCAGTCAAATATGCGCTCTTGTTTTGCCAACATCACTGCCAAACTCATCCGGGTCAAAGATGGCAGGGTCATTGCTTATTTAGAGGCCTCGGGAAATACCGCGCATATGGATGTGATTACCGGCGGGAAAGAAGCATTGATGAACGCTGCAGAAGATTTAGCCACAAAAATAATAGAAGCATTGAAAAAAGAGGGAGGTAAATAGAATGAAGAAATTATTCTTGGTTGTAGGTTATGGGTTGGTGGCTATAGGTTTAGTAGGTTGCGCAACATTGCAGCAGCTCACTCAACCTACTGCTCAAGTGGAGACTACCGCAGGCGCAGCACCACTTCCGCCTTATTCCGGACCCAAGGCCCGCCTTGCGGTGGCAAACTTTGAGGTCAAGGCAGCCAAAGCCACAGGTGAGATCGGTTCAGGTTTACGCGAGATGCTGGTAACCACACTGGTAAATAGTAATCGTTTCTCAGTACTCGAGCGTCAGGAATTAAGCGCAGTAATGCAGGAACAGGAATTAGCTGCTTCAGGCGCTGCCCAGTCAGGTAGCAGTGGACCACAAAGAGGTAAGATTAAGACCGCGGATTTGATTATTACTGCTAGCGTCACCGAATTTGAACCTCAGGCCTCAGGTGGCAGAGCAGGTATTGGTGGAGGAGGTGGCGTAGGTAGTGGCGTACTGGGTGGATTGTTAGGTGCAGCCTTAAACAAGGCGCATATGGCTTTAGATATACGTATTGTAGACACCTCAACCTCTGAAGTTTTAGCCGCTACGCGTGTTCAAGGTCAAGCCTCAGATATTGCTGGCGGGATTATGAGTGGATTCTTTGGCAGTTGGGGTTTAGGTGTAGGATTATCGGCTTATGCCAACACGCCTATGGAAAAGGCGATACGTGTCTGTATTATTGAAGCAGTGCGCTATATATCTCAAACTATACCCGCGAATTATTATAGATATTAA
>JAGUYA010000017.1 GCA_020061545.1 Candidatus Omnitrophota bacterium | reverse complement strand
TATAAGATTCCTCTATCTGTCCTCTGGGAGAGATATAATTTATTAAAATATCTATTGAATTATAATCTTTATTCTTTTCTACTATATTAGTATAACTAGAGACTATTATTACTTTTGCGCCTCGGGAACTTAAGGCAAGGACTACTTCCTTGCCTATCCCTTTATCGCCATTAGTAACTAATGCTATTTTTCCTTTAAAATCCATAATTCAATTAAATTAAGATTTAAATGGTAAGACCGCCATCTATTACTATTACTTGACCATGGATATAAGAAGCCTTATCAGATGCTAAGAACGCCACTAACCTCGCTACTTCCTCAGGTTCCCCTATTCTTCCAGCAGGAATGACTTTCTTAAGAAGTTCTCTGTTTTTCTCAATAAAGCCTTCGGACATAGCCGTAGCAATGTATCCGGGCGCTACAGCATTAATATTTATCCCTTTTGCTGCTACTTCCTTAGAAAGAGAACTTGTAAAATTAACTATTGCTGCCTTTGATGCTCCATAAGCAGTATGACCAATATTACCAAAGAGTCCGCTTATAGAAACGATATTTACTATTTTACCGTATTGTTGACGTATCATCTGTAAAAGACAGGCATGCGTACAAAAATAGCTACCATATACATTAGTATTAACACAATCAAACCAATCTCTATCTTGCATCCTGAAGAAAAAAGCCTCTCGCATTACCCCGGCATTATTAACTAAAATATCAATTCTTCCAAATTCTTCTTTAGTAACCCTTACCATTTTTTTTACCGCTTCGAGATTGCTGATATCGGCCTGTATCATTATTGTCTTTCGACCATAACTCTTTATTTGCTCAACTGTATCTTCTGCGCCTTTTTGATCAGTATTGTAGTTAACTACTATATCCGCACCTTCTTTAGCCATCTCTAAAGCAATACTTCTTCCTATGCCCTTAGATGCTCCAGTTATAATACCAATCTTATTCTGTAATTCCATAGGTCAATTTAAAGAATTAATAATCATCTTGGAAGTAAAATATCCTGATAAAGCCGCACCCAAAACACCCCCCCCTCCGTAGTATGTGCTCTGTCCTACTAAATACAGTCTTTCTAAGGGGGATTTATTCTTAGGTCTATACATTAAAAATTGCTCTGGTGTAGAAGCAAAACCATACATTGCCCCCTCTGGACTTAGAGTAAATCTTTGAAGAGTCTTGGGTGTTGCGATCTCTTTTTTAATGATATAACCTACTAAACCAGGAAATAATTGTGAAGCCTTTTTGATTAGAATATCTGCTACTCTATCTTTAATTTTATCCCAATCATTATAATAAGAAGTTAGGGAGACTAAACTAACAATATGTTTGCCGGTAGAAAAAACACGGGGATCCTTTAATGAAGGTACAGAAACAAAAATTCCTCCCCTACCATCTATTTCTCCACCACTCATTATATATCTATAATAGATATCATAATCACAATTATCATGTATCCAGTAATTACATTTACCAAGTTCTCTTCCTTTTAAATCCATATCTACTCCGAGATACACACAAAAAGCCGACGGTGTTTCTTTCATAGTTCTTATCATCTGAAGATATCGTTTACTAAAAACATTATCATTCTTAATTAATTGCAATAAAGTTACTTTGGCATCGGCATTTGAAACTATAATATCAGCACTAATTTCTTCTTTATCTTGTAGTCCTATACCTGAAACTCCATTATCTTTAACTATAATCTTTTCAACTAACGAATTAACTCTGAGCTCACCACCAAATTCTAAAAATCTCTTACTAATCGAATCGGGTAAAACTTGAACTCCGCCTTCAGGATAAAATGCACCCTCTATATGGTAACTCATCAAGACTATAGTCATATAGAGCGCCGAGACATAACTTGGAGAAAGTCCAGCGTAACCCCATT
Organism: Candidatus Omnitrophota bacterium; assembly: GCA_020061545.1. Taxonomy (GTDB): domain Bacteria; phylum Omnitrophota; class Gorgyraeia; order Gygaellales; family Profunditerraquicolaceae; genus JAGUYA01. The sequence continues at coordinate 3,963 of JAGUYA010000017.1, read as the reverse complement.
GGCTACCCAGAATTTTTTTTAATTTTTGATTTCGGAAACATCTATCTAATATATCTTTGAAAGTTTGATTTCTATATTTGAATATCTTAGGAACATCTACTTTCAAGAAATCTTTGGCTCTAAAGGGAATCTCAACCATATTTCTAAAAATCGCTGCTAGTTCTTTAAAATAATCGCAGATAGCTACTGACTCTTCAGGAAACATACCACATAGTTTCTGGATATACTCTTCTATATCTTGAGGAATGGAAATAGAAATATCAGGAAAAATTACTTTGTCATAAGGATCTATAGAATAAAACTTAATTCTATCTTTTATACCAATCTCTTTTAAAATTTCTGATAAGATTCCATTTTCCCCACAGCCACTGATAGAGTGAACACAAGCATCAAAAATAAAATCGTCTCTTTTAAAGGAACTACAGTATCCGCCTGGCTTAGAATTTTTTTCAAGGATTAATACCCTTAATCCTTTTTTAGCAAGTAACGCACCGCAGACTAACCCACCAATTCCTGCTCCAATAATTATCACATCGTATTTTCCAAGGCTCATAATCTTTCTTAAGAATTATCTTTCTTTTTAAAGACTAAACAGGCGCTATTTCCTCCTGGCTCAAAAGAATAAGAAATTGCAATACTAATTCGTTTATTACGAGCAACATTAGGAACATAGTCAAGGTCGCATTCCGGATCGGGCTCCTCGTAGTTAATAGTAGGAGGAATTAATCCATTCTCTATTGCTAAAATACAAGCTACCGCATCAAAAGCCCCAGCCGCTCCTAAGGTATGACCAATTATAGGTTTAATTGAACTTATTGGTATTTTATAAATGGACTTTCCAAAAATTTTTTTAAGAACACTTGATTCTAATCTATCGCTTAAAATAGTAGAATTACCCTCAGCATTAATATAGTCAACACTCGATGGATTTATCTTTGCTTCTTCTAAGGCTAAACAAATTGCCCTTTCTAATCCTTCACCATTTTTAGAAGTGTTGCAAGTTGAGCCATAGCCTATTATTTCAGCATAAATCTTACCATTTTTCTTTGGTACATTTTCTAAAGCCTCTAAGACTAACATCGCTGAACCCTCGCCTAACACTAACCCATTTCTATTTTTATCGAAAGGACGACAACATTCCTCAATTTTGTTATTAGCTTTTGCTAAATATCCCAATTTCTCAAAACTACCTAACAACCAACAAGTCAATTCTTCAGCACCTCCTGCAAGAACAACCATTGCTTTATTACGCCGTAAGTAATTTAGCCCCCAACCAATAGCATCTGTACCTGAGACAAATCCTGTGGTTAAAGTAGTATTAAGACCTCTGATGCCAAATTCTATAGAAATTTGGCTTGCTGGTGAATTTGGAACAACATTGGGAAACAAAAGGGGATCTACGCGTTTCAATCTATCCTCTAACATCTGTCTATGAAACTCAGCAATACTTGTCCATCCACAATACATACTCCCAAAAACTATACTTATTTGATTTGAGTTATTAACATCTATCTCTAATCCTGCATCCTTAAGAGCAAGAAAACTGGCAACTATTGCAAAGCGAGAAATCTTATCTAATTGTCTAATACTTTTGCGCTTAATATAATCTCTAGGATTGAAACTTATCACCTCTGCACTTTTATGAGAACTGAATTCTGATGTATCAAAACTTGATGTAGATCTTATAGCAGAAATGCCCCTGGATAAAGAATCCCAAAATGAAATTTTATTTAAGCCTGAAGGTGAAATTATGCCAATACCTGTAACAACGATACGCTTATCCATAATCTTCTCTCTTTTTAAAATTGTTTATATTTACGAAAGATTAGTGTGGCATTATTCCCTCCAAAAGCAAAAGAATTAGAAAGTACAATATTAACCTCTTTTTTACGCGCAACATTTGGCACATAGTCAAGGTCGCATTCCGGATCGGGCTCTTCGTAGTTAATAGTAGGAGGAATAATATCGTTCACCAAAACCAAACTACAAGTAACAGCCTCGATAGCTCCAGATGCCCCAAAAGTATGACCAATCATAGACTTTATAGAACTTACGGGGATTTTATATGCATATGATCCAAATACTTTTTTTATACCATTTGTCTCCATTTTTTCATTTAAAGGCGTTCCTGTACCATGGGCATTGATATAATCAACTTCATTAGAGTAAATTTCTGCATCGGCTAATGCCATTTGTATTGATAATGCTGCACTATCTCCACTTACATCAGGAGCGGTCATATGATTAGCATCGCAACTTAATCCATATCCAACAATTTCTGCATAGATATTTGCCTTTCTCTTCAAAGCGTGCTCTAATGCTTCCAAGACTAAAACGGCGCTGCCTTCGCTTACTATTAGACCATCACGCCTTCGGTCGAAAGGCCGACATTGAATCTTAGCCAAAGACCTTACAGAATTAAATCCACAATGGGCTAACTCACTTATCGCCTCAGCTCCTCCTACTAACATAATATCGGCATCTGCGTATCTTATCAAATCAAAACCCTCACCAACAGCGTATGTTCCTGCAGCACAAGCTGTAGCTATCAAGACAGAAACTCCCTCTAATCCGAATTCATAAGAGATACTGTTGGGTATAGTTTCACTTCTATAATTTTTCACATCTTGAAGGTCAACTTCACTAATGCCTTTACTAAGCCAAGTCTTATGGTACTTTGCAAATGAGTTAAATGTACTCGTAGTAGTTCCCATAATAACTCCAATTTTTTGCTTGACCTCTTTTTCTAAATCTAAAAGGGAATCTACAATGGCTAACTTTGCTGCTGAAAGTCCCAATTGGCAGACCCGATCTAAACAATTTATCTTCTCTTTATCAATAAATTCTTCCGGATGAAATTCCAACATTTCTCCACCCAATTTACTACTATAGACCGATGCATCAAAGGTCTGAATTTCTTTAATCCCTGAACAACCTCGGATTAAAGCTGACCAAAAAGCATCCTTACCTATGCCTATTGGCGTTATTACACCCAAACCAGTTATAACTACCCGCCTTTTTTCCATATTAGTTATTATTTTATAAAGGCTTCTTATTAAGCTCTTCTTTCTCCAAGATAATGAATCCCAACTCAGCCTTTGCTACAAGTATATCGGACACCTTGGCTGTAGATTTAATCCTAACTAAATTCTTTACTTTCTGTATTACTTCACTTTCTAAAATTAACTGGTCTCCAGGCACTACAGGTTTTATAAATCTTGCATTATAAATAGACGCCAGAAATCCTATATACTTTTCTTTTTCGCCTATAGTGATTGCTGCCATTTGCGCCATCGATTCCAAAATTAACACACCGGGCATAATAGGGTGTTCAGGAAAGTGCCCCTGAAAGAATGCTTCATTTATAGTTACGCACTTTATGCCTTTTGCTCTCTTTTCTCCTTCGTATTCAATTACTCTATCAATTAGTAAAAAGGGGTATCTATGTTTTAAAATATTTCTTATTTGAATTATATCTAGCATATTATCTCCTCTAGCAATGAATTACTTCTATTACTTATTTTTTTCTAACTTTTTATTTATTAAATCTAAGATGCTATTGAATGTACTAAGTCTCTGAACTTCTTCATCCTCAATCTTAATATCGTATTTGCGTTCAACCGCTGCTATTATCTCTAATCCTAACATAGAGTCGGCTCCCAAATCCTTAAAAAAATCTGCATCTTTTTTGTTTCTTAGCTCTGCTTTCTTAATCTCTAAAATTTCAGCGACAAGATTTTCTAAGTACTCTTCCCTATTTTCTTTATCCGACATCTTTACACCCTCCCCTCTCTTGAAAACGTTATCAAGCGTTTTCCTTCAGTACTTTGTTAAAAATGAGCATTAAACTATTTTTTTTGACAAAGTAGTAATAGTATTATTTGTTATTGCCATGTTTATTACCACATTTAAGGAGCTTATTACCACGCCTCTCCCAAAGAAAGAGCAGCGACCCCCGGCTGG
>JAGUYA010000107.1 GCA_020061545.1 Candidatus Omnitrophota bacterium | reverse complement strand
AGGAGGAAAATGATATGTCACTAAGTAAACCTAATGCTTCGGCGGCAACATTTACAAAGAATAGAATCGCACCTAGCCCCATATCGGGTATATGCGTGACTTGCCTAGACGGTTGCCCCGGCCCTTGCGAGATTGGTAGGTCTGCATTACGCGGAAGGGAAATAATCTATCCGCAGCCTTTTGGTAAGATAACCGCAGGTTCAGAAAAAGATTACCCTGTAGATTTGTCGCATTTTAACATCTCTGGAACTGCTGTGGGTGCAGTGGGTATTAAGGCGGATTCAGACAAGGCGATATTTCCTAGTGTAGATATTACGGCGGAAGTAGGCGCAAAGGAAAAGATAAAGCTAAAGGTGCCGTTTTTTACCGGTGCCCTGGGTTCAACAGACATTGCGCGGATTAACTGGGAACCGACTGCGATAGGTGCAGCTATATGTGGAACGATCTTAGTTGTCGGTGAAAATGTCTGCGGCATGGACCATAATGCTGAAATAAAGAATGGTAAGGTAATTAAGTCTCCAGAGATGGAGCGCCGAATCAGGATATTTAAAGATTGGTATGATGGACACGGTACGGTTTTAGTGCAACTTAATGTGGAAGATACGCGCTTAGGCGTAGCTGAATACGTGGTGGATAAACTAAAGGTAGATACCATTGAGCTTAAGTGGGGTCAGGGTGCCAAGGATATCGGCGGAGAAGTTAAACTTCCTACTTTGGAACGAGCACTAGAATTAAAAAAACGTGGCTATTTAGTTATGCCTGATCCTGAGGATCCCCTAGTACAAGCTGCATTTAAGAACGGCGATTTTAAGGAATTTGAGCGACACTCCCGCTTAGGCATGGTTGATGAGGAAGGTTTCTACAAAGAGGTAAATCGACTGCGTAAATTAGGTGCCAAACATGTTACTCTAAAAACCGGGGCATACCGGCCAGCAGACCTTGCGCGGGCAGTTAAATTCTGTAGTGAAGCCAAAATAGATCTTTTGACTGTCGACGGAGCAGGTGGTGGAACAGGCATGAGCCCTTGGCGGATGATGAATGAATGGGGAATACCCACGGTGCAACTTGAATGTCTACTTTATGACTATCTCAATCGGGTTGCCAAAAAGAAAAAATTTATCCCTGATTGTGCCTTTGCCGGCGGGTTTTCTTTGGAAGACCATATCTTTAAAAGTATTGCTTTAGCTAGCCCTTATATCAAGGCTGTCTGTTTGGGTAGAGCAACCATGACTGCAGCCATGGTTGGCAAAACCATTGGTGAGATGATAAAATCAGGCAATATCCCACCTGATATCAAGAAATACGGTGATAGTATTGAGCAGATATTTTTGGGAGCAGCTGCCTTGAAGGCAAAATATGGTAAGGATTTTGATAAGATACCAGCCGGTGCAATTGGTCTTTACAACTATTATGAGAGATTATCGTTAGGCCTTAAGCAGCTCATGGCTGGGGAGAGAAAGTTTGCCCTAAAACATATCTCTCGAGATGACTTGATGGCACTCACGCCTGAAGCAGCCAGAATTTCCGGTATTGCCTATGTGATGGATATGGATAAAAAAGAGGTGGATAAGATTTTAAAGTAGTCTAAAAGAAATTAAACTCATCCAGAATGATATAGACGACAATAATGTCGTCTTTAAAGACAAAGAAGTCAAATGCATGTAAGAGTAGTCAATCGCATAATTGCTAAATATAAAGACAACAGAACTAGCCTCATCAGTATCCTTCAGGATATTCAGAAGGAATTTCAATATTTACCTGCCGAAGTCTTAAAACTTGTCTCAGAAAAACTAGATTTGAAACTAATTGATGTCTATAGTGTTGCTACGTTTTATAAATCTTTAAGGCTCTCACCTCAAGGCAAGCATAGTATTACTGTATGCACAGGAACTGCCTGCCATGTTAGAGGCACAACCAAGATATTAGATGAAATTCAGTCTCAATTAGATATTGCCCCAGGATATACTACAAAGGATAAGAAATTCACTTTTAATACGGTTAACTGCCTGGGTGCGTGTGCTATCGGTCCGGTGCTGGTGATAGACGGCAAATACTACGGAAATATGACTCCCATAAAAGCCAGAGAGACCGTATCTAAGTATTTAAAGAAAACAAAGAATAAATAATAATGAAGATAAAGAACAAAGAAGATTTAGAAAGATATCGCCAGGAGATTATCAAAGAGAATTCTAAATTTAGAAAGATAATTACTGTCTGCGGCGGAACGGGGTGTCACGCCTACGGTTGCCAATTAGTAAAACAGCGCTTTGAGAATGAATTAAAAAGACGCAACCTATTAAACAAGGTAGCCTTAAAATTTACTGGCTGTCGGGGTTTCTGCGAAAAGGGCCCGATTGTTACCATACGACCTGAAAATATCTTTTACCAGCGTGTCCAGGAAAATGACGTCCCACAAATCATAAAAGAGACTATATTAAAAGATAAGGTAGCTCGGCGTCTTTTATACGAAGATCCTATTACCAAAGAAAAGATTATCTATATGGAAGAGATTCCATTCTATAAATCTCAAAAGAGGATCCTCTTAGGCCAAAATGGTTTTATTGAACCGGATAAAATTCAGGATTATATAGCAGAAGGCGGGTATAACACTTTAGCGAAAGCGTTAAATGTATCTAGCGAAAAGATAATTGATATAGTTAAAAGTTCCGGCCTAAGAGGTAGAGGCGGCGGGGGATTCCCTACCGCAAGAAAATGGGAGTTTTGCCGTGAGGCTGAAGAAAAAAATAAATACGTCATCTGTAACTGCGATGAAGGCGACCCTGGTGCATATATGGACAGGAGTCTCTTAGAGGGTAACCCCCATAGCGTAATTGAAGGCATGATTATCGGTGCGTTTGCCATAGGTGCAAATCAGGGTTATATTTATGTACGCCATGAGTATCCTCTGGCTTGTCAAAATGCCCAGATTGCCATAAATCAGGCAAGGGAACTTAGTCTTTTAGGCAAAAATATATTGGGAAGCGGTTTTGATTTTGATATCCAGATTGCTAAAGGCGGAGGCGCTTTTGTTTGTGGCGAATCCACGGCTTTGATTGCTTCATTAGAAGGTAAGATTGGTGAGCCGCGCGATAAACAGCACTTACATACCACAGAAAGCGGACTTTGGGGCAAACCCACAAATATTAATAATGTGGAGACATGGGCAAATGTACCGTTAATTATTAATCAGGGGCCTGAGTGGTTTTATCGTATTGGTAATGAAAATTCCAAAGGCACCAAGATTTTTTCTTTGGTAGGTAAGGTAAAAAATACAGGGT
>JAGUYA010000178.1 GCA_020061545.1 Candidatus Omnitrophota bacterium | reverse complement strand
CATGTTTAATTCTCTTCTGGGTATTATTATCGGAGGCGGAATTATTTATCTCACCGGCAAACTCTTTGACCTCATCTATTTTAAGCTCCTTAAAAGGCCTCCCATCCAGGGCGAAACCGAATCTATGGGTGGTGGCGATGTAAAGCTCTTAGCCATGATGGGTGCCTTTCTGGGTTGGCAGAAAGCAATACTGGTTTTTTTTCTTGCTCCTTTTTTTGGAGTGGTTGTCGGCCTAATAAATATTCTGGTAAAAAAAGATCATACCTTACTTTACGGACCGCTCTTATCTCTTGCTGCCATTTTTTCTCTATTCTGGGCGGAGAGAATAATCCGTCTAGTTTTACATTATTAGATATTAAATGAGTTTAATCAGTCTGATTACCGATTTTGGCCTTAAGGATAATTTTGTCGGCATAATGAAGGCAGTAATCCTAAAGATTAATCCACAGGCGCAAATAGTGGATATCTGTCATGAGGTTAAGCCTCAAGGGTTACTGGAAGCAGCTTTTTTATTAAGAGGTTCGTTTAGATATTTTCCGAAAGGTTCAGTGCACCTGGTAGTGGTGGATCCTGGCGTAGGTTCTCAGAGAAAAAAGATTATAGCCAAGACAAAAAATTATTATTTTATTGGCCCGGATAACGGTGTACTCGCGCTGGCCTTGAAAGACGAGCCACCGATAGATATTGTTGAGATAACCAGCCAGAGATATTTTTTAAAACCTACTTCGGATACGTTTCATGGCCGTGATATCTTCGCACCTATAAGTGCATATTTATCCCGCACCTTAGATAAGGTGCGGGATTTATCCAAGGGAGCGCCTCTCCGGAAATTTGGCAGGAGAATAAAGTCTATCCAAGAATTAAGCACACCTTCGGTCAAGGTAAGTTCTAAGGTTCTCACCGGAGAGATTATCTATATCGACCGTTTTGGAAACCTGGTGTCTAATATCGATAAAGACACGTTAGAAAATTTTGTTTCCGCCACAAAACGTGGCGGATCCGCCTCCGCCACAAGAATTGGCGGATGCGCTAATATTTGTGGCGCAAATCTTTTTGGCGGAAAAAATAAGAAATTTAAGATTTTTATAAAAGATAAAACCATAGATAGATTATTCTCTAGTTATGCTGAGGGCAAACATTTAAAACCCCTGGCTTTAATAGATAGCTTTAATCATTTAGAGATAGCCCTGAATTGCGGCTCTGCCTGCGATTATCTGAAAGCTAAAAAAGGCACTAAAGTTTTCGTATATCTTTGATAATAAAGAAGTTAAGGATATAAATTAACTTTGCATTTGCTTTTTTTCTTTCTTTATGTTATACCTATATCTGCTGCTCCTTAAAATAGGGGTAAATATGAGGTTAAAATAAGAGATTTGACTGGAAAGGGCAATTCTTGAAAAGAGAATCGCCCTTTTTTATCGCAACATAAGATGAAAGAAGAAGATACGACAAAAAAGAACCTCACAAATGTATTGGTGCCTTTATGTCAAAAAGGTTTTGATATCTCCTCTTCAGGAACCGAACGTAAGCAGCTGGGGGAGTGCCTGAAGAAGATAAATGAATGTTTTTTGAATTTCAAGGCTAATGCGGATGAGAACATTAATCGTCTGGTCTGCATCTGTGGAGAATTCATGGGAGCAACCTGTGCGCTCTATAATCGTTTGGAAAAAGGCATGCTTTTTTCCGCAGGACAATGGCAGACACCGCAAGACTACAAGCCTTTAGATAGACCCGAAGGGCATATCTGTTATGATGTGATTAGGGCGCGCCGATGATAGCCCTTTTATTGTGCGTAACCTACAGAATAGTCCCTACGCTAAGACCGACCCTAACGTAATCCAATACAAATTACAAACCTATGTTGGTATGCCAGTTAAATTCAATAACACTCACATAGGTGCACTCTGCGTTGTTTTTCAGGAAGATTTTGTCCCCGGTCCAGAAGACTTAAGATTCATGGAAATTATTGCCTCTGCCGTCGCTGTAGAGGAAGACCGTAGGCAGACACAGCTGACATTAGAGGAGAGCAATAAACGATATAAACATATCTGTGAAACAGTTACAGATTACATTTACACAGTGCATATTAAGGATGGCCAGCCTATAGAGACCATTCACGGGCCAAGCTGTATTGCTATCACTGGTTATACTGCGGAAGAATTTGCTGCTGACCCGAATCTATGGATTAAGATGGTGCCAGAAGAAGACCGACTGGCAGTACTCAGGCATGCTGCGCTTATTCTTTCAGGAGAGAAGGTACCACCTCTTGAGCACCGTATTATAAAGAAGGACGGCACTGTACGTTGGGTAAGAAACACTACAGTTTTGCACTTTAATGAGCAGGGTAAGCTTTTATCATACGATGGTCTGATTCAAGATATTAGTGACCGCAAGAAGGCAGAGGAGGAAATAAAGGAATCTGAAGAGAGATTTAGAACGCTCTTTGATAGCGCAACGGACGGGATACTGGTAGCGGACGCAGAGACTAAAAAATTTCGTATGGCAAAGGTTATCCTAATGGTTTAAAAGGAGAGGAAGTTCCTATAGGAGCACGGGTGGTAGCCCTGGCAGATGTATACCAGGCCTTGACTTCCGACCGCCCTTATCGCAAGGCTTATTCTGAAGAAGAAGCGCTCAAAATAATCAAAAAGAGTTCTGGTACTCAATTTGACCCTCACGTGGTGACTAAGTTCCTCCAGATTATGCAAAAGAAAAAATAGCTACCTTCCTTTAATTTATATTGACCTCTTAAAAATAGCATATAAGATATATGTTTAGGTATTTCTTGTTTCTGGTGTTCCTGGAACAGGAGAAAGGCATTG
>JAGUYA010000051.1 GCA_020061545.1 Candidatus Omnitrophota bacterium | reverse complement strand
GGGGATTAATTCGCAGACGCTGGAGATTAGTTAGCGAAGCAGCTACAATTTACGTCGTTACACTCCCTGCCTGCCGGCAGGCAGGCGTAAATTGTCTGCTCATTAAATGATTAGCATAGATTTTTCTTTAGCTATATCGCTATATCTTTTCCTTTTTTTAAATATAATGTTAATTGCTTGGCTATTTAGTAAGAAACAAAAAGATAAAGATTTATCTTTGAGTCACAGATTTATCTGGTTTTGTTCTGTATGTACATACACCTACATCAATACTAAAGAAGACAGATTTTCGATCTGTCCACGCTGCGGTAGTTATAATAAAAAAAGTAGTTGACATAGGTCTTAATTAGTTTAAAATAAAAATATCTGGGTCAAGGAGGTATAAGAAAATGATTACTGAGATAGGCATAGTAGCGGGTGATATCTGGCATTTTCTGGATCAACACGGAGAAGTAACGCTGTCTACTTTAATTAAAGGCATTGATAAGCCGCGAGATAATATTCTGATGAGTTTAGGTTGGCTTGCCAGGGAAGGCCATGTAATCCTGCAGCAAATAGGCGGTGATTACAAAATAAATTTAAAAAAAATAAATGTTCAAGATTAGATTTAATAAGGGGGGGGTGGCATTACTTATTGTTTTGGGCACGCTTTTAATAGTAACAAGCTTAGCTACTGTTATATTGAGTCTTATCTTAAGCCACCGCCGACTTACCTACCATCAAACCAGCCGCATCCAGGCTTATTATGCTGCCCAGGCAGGGATGAATTATGCTTTGGAGATGTTAAGAACTGGAGGTTACACATTAACTACAAGTTGCGCAACTACAAGTTGCTGTATTTCACCCTGCACAAGGTCCTTTGATGACGGGGATTTTAGGCCAGCCAGTATTGTAGACAATAGCGTTTCAATTACCATTATACCCTATGGTTCATCTGGCTGTACTGCTTCTCCGGGAAACACTGCTTGCGTAAGCGTCAAAGCCACCTATACCTACACTGCACCTTAATCCCTTCTAAAAATCTATTATAATCTAAGTAAGTTTATTATAAAATTGTATGTCTTAATTTAAGATTATGTTTACCTCTAAGTAAATATAAGTAAGTCTATATAAAAAAATACTTGACAAAATAGATACTTTATGTTTTAATTAATTTCCTTATAATTAACAAGGAAATAGGTAAAATTTGTGAGATTAGATGGATTTTCCTTAATATTATTTAAGGGAGTAAATTCATTATGACCAGACTTATTGATATTGATGAATTAGCGGATTATCTCAGACTAAAAAAGCAAACTCTTTATAATTGGTTGCACCAGGGAAAGATTTCCGGTATCAAGGTAGGTGGGGTGTGGAGATTTGACCGCCGCGATATTGATTCCTGGTTAAAAAGCAGAAAGCGCTTATCCAAGTCATCAGGAGAAAACCCATGAACACGCTGGGGATATATTTTGGTCCACAGGTAATTAGTATTATTGAAACCAGAAACAGGCAGCTCATAAATAATATTCAAATTTCCCAAGCATTAATTTCACCGGAGACATTAACGGAAGAGAAGGTGCCTGAAGAAATCAAAATAATTACTTTGCTGAAAGATGAGTTAAGGAAAAATAAGATTGAGGCTCGTGATGTAACGGTTAGCCTTTCGGGTAAGGATTTAATTGTGCGTACCTTTGAAATGCCCATCATGCCGCGTCAAGAATTAGATAATGCCGTAATTTTTGAGGTTAAAAAATACATTCCTTTTAAAACCGAAGATTTGATTTCAGATTTTCAGTGGCAATTAGATAAAACTATCCAAAAAAATCGTATCTTGTTTGTGGGGATTAAGAAGGAGACCTTAGATAAATATATTTACATCTTAAGAGAATTAGACCTTAAAATAAATTCCATAGAATACTCTGCTTTTAGCGTTTTGAGATTGCTTGAGTTAGCCGGCATTAAAGAAAAGGGTATTATAGCCATGATTGATATTGACTTTGCAAAAGATGACGAAGCTAATTTTGTGGTTTTGGAGAATGGATTTCCATTATTCAGCCGTGATATAACCTTTGCGGGTGGCTCCGAAGAGGTCGCCAAGCATGAAGAAGAGCAATCGGGTATGATTTCGGATAAATTAAAAAGAGAAATCCATATATCCTTAGATTATTACGACCGTAAATTTCCTGGTAAAAATATTGGCAAGATATTCTTTATTACGAATCCAGATTACCGGACTGATTTAGAAGGGTTTATTAAAGAGTCGGGTTTGGGCGTTCAATTTATCGAGATTAACAAGTACATAGGCAGGCCCATACCCTTTTCTTTAGCTTTTGTTAAAGGTTACAGTAGCGCTCTATCTAAGATTGTTACAAGAATAAAGATAAATTTATTATTGGCAAAAGAAAGGACATTAAAAAAAATAAGCGCAGAGCGAATGCCAGGGGCTCTTTTGGTGAAGTTCCTCAAATCAAATGCTATAGTGATTGGGCTGAGCCTTTTCATATGTATTGCGGTCCTTATACTCGGCGTATATCGACTGTTACCTTCACAGATAGGTCTGGAAATTATAATAAATATGCGGCCAGCGGTTTCTACTGTATCAGCGGACCTTAGTTCTGAGGAGCTTATCGCTATAAATTCTACTTATAAAACGAAAATAGAAACCATGGGTAACATTATAAAAAAACGATTATACTTGACTCCGCAGCTTGATGCCCTACCCCGCGTTATACCAAAAGGGGTATGGTTAGTAAACTTATCTTTTGAGAAAAAAGAAGAAAAAACAGAACTTATATTAGAAGGTATGGCCTATTTGGGTGATAACGAGAAAGAGTTAGGATTAGTCAATTTGTTTCTTTCGCGCTTAAAAGAGAATCCCGCATTTGCTAAATATTTTAAAGAGATATCTCTTGTTTCTACAGGGCGTGACCAAAGGGAAAAAATAAGTATAACTACTTTTAGAATCTCTTGCCGAGATTATACAAGAGGGATAAGGTAACAAAATGAAAATAGAATATTCCAGGGTTTATTTATTTCTCGAAAATAAAGAAAAAATTTTAAGCATCGCAATAT
>JAGUYA010000076.1 GCA_020061545.1 Candidatus Omnitrophota bacterium | reverse complement strand
TATGCCAATGGGGATGATGGTATATAATTCCTCAACATCGGAATTAGACATGCGCACACAACCCTGAGTGATTTGTTTACCCAGACTTTGCGGGTCAGTTGTGCCGTGTATTCCATATCCGGGCAGGTCGACCCCCAACCAACGTGAACCCAGAATGTTTTCGGGACTACCAGGAGGGACAACTACACCTGTTTTAAACCAGGTGGGATTTTGGAGTTTACTGATAATTTTAAAATTGCCTGTGGGTGTAGAGTTGTTTATACCTGTGGAAACAATATATGTCTTCATCACTTCTTCGTTGGTCTTTAAAATGAGCGTATTCTGGGATTTGTCCACCACTATACTAAAGGTGGCTACCCAGACCTTGATTTTTCTCCCCACTAAAATTTTATCGTCACTGAGGCCATTGCTCTTTTTTATTAAATCAGCAGTAGTCTTAAATTCTCTCGCAATTTTAGCTAAGGTATCACCGGGCTTTATCTCGTAAAGAATGCTCTTAGGAGTTAATACGGGAGAGAATAATAACTTTATATTTATTTCTTCAATTTTCTTTTGCCAATTTATAACTTCAGGCGAATTAGGAAATTCATTAATTAATTGTTGGTATATAGACTTTGCTGCAAAAAGATTGCCCTTGCTTAAAAAATTCGTAGCTTTAGCAGAAAGAGAAGTAAATTTAGCCCCTTTTATCTGCCAAGGTAGATTAATTTTATTGACAGCAAAAGCGATAAAAACAATGAAAGCGATTAAAATCATAACGATACCTAACCATCTTTTCTGCACAAAACCTCCTTTTTTAACGCAACAAAAAAGCCACGGCTATGCCTAATAAAGCTCCTGCCAAGACCTCCACAGGAGTATGTCCCACCAGCTCACGGAGTCTGCCCTCAGAAATTCTCCCCCGCCAATAAATATCCTCCATCACCTTGTTTAAGATACGGGCCTGTCTACCGGTTGACCTGCGCACACCCTGGGCATCAAACATCACTACAATAGCAAACGAGCAAGCTATAGCAAAATAGACACTATTAAAACCGTACTCAAGACCCAAGATAGTGGCCAAACAAGCAGCTCCGGCAGCATGGCTAGAAGGCATGCCTCCTGTGCCGATTAACCAGCGGAAATCAAATCTCCTCTCGCGGATAACCCCAATAGTTACCTTGATTGCCTGTGCAATTACCCAGGCCAAAAGGGTAATAATAAAAACTTTATTCTCGATTATCTGGATGAATATCTCTCTCATTGTTTGTCTTGAGGGACAGGTATTACTTCTATTTTCACCTTGGTAGGATAAGTGGGTTTGCCGTTCTTTATCAAAAAGCCCCGATTTCCCTCGATGATTTTTCTCACCTTGGTTATGGTGGTTACTCTATGCACCTGTCTCTTTAATTCTCTAATTCTCTTTTTCAGTTCGGTAATGGAATCTAATTTTACTTTGAGGCTCTTGTTTTCTTCAGAGATTTGTGTTAACTGAGTATCTAGTTTCTCCTTTTCATCCCTTAAGGCTGTATTCTCGGATTTTAAGGTAGAAAATTTAGAGTTTAAGTCTTCAATGGCCTTCTGCGCTTGTCCATAATCGGCAAAAAGTTTAGCTAACCTCTCTTTACTGGCTCTTAAATAATCTTTAATCTCTGAAACTTCTCCATTCAGCTGCGCATTTAATTCCTTTTCTTCCCCTAACTTCTCCAAGAGAGCTTGCTTATCATTTTCTAAAGTTGCTACCTGTTCCTTTATCTGATTTAGTGTATTCAGTAAAACGTATTTTTCCTTGAGGGATGCTAAATATTTAAAAACGCTGAATATGGTTATGCTTACTAAAAGCACAATTAAAATATTCTTAAGCATACCTTTATTCATAGGTTTATATTATATTAATTAGATGGATAAAAAGCAAGTTTTTTCTTGACCCGTCTCTTTCTTACTGGATAGCACCCCTTCTTAGTAGAAAGGGCGGGGTTGATAATTCTTGAGTTAGATTTGTCAGCTCGCTACGTCTATTTATAATAGAGAAGGGGGTGGAGCGTATGTTGGCAAAGGTTTTTAGTTTTGGTCTTTTAGGCATAGAGGCATATCCTATTGAGATAGAAGTGGATGTCTCAAGGGGCCTACCAGCAATAACTCTGGTCGGTTTGGCGGATACAGCCATCAGAGAAAGCAAAGAACGGGTTAAATCCGCCATCAAAAATTCAGGCTTTGACTGGCCGGCAGAAAGAATTACTGTGAGTCTGGCGCCGTCGGACATAAAAAAAGAGGGGGCCTGTTTTGACCTGGCTATCGCCTTAGGAATACTCTCTGCCACAGGTCAGCTAAATAGCACAAGTTTAAAAGACTATTGTATCCTCGGCGAACTCGCATTAGATGGAACTCTCAGGCCTTGCCGGGGAATTTTACCTATTAGTGTAGCCATAGCTAAATCCCTGCCTGACCCTGCCTCGCCTGAGCAGGTGAGGCGGCAGGCAGGTAAAATGCAAAATATCATTGTCTCTTACCAGAATGCCAAAGAAGCAGCCATAGTCTCAGGTATCTCTGTCTGGCCAGTAAAAACATTAAAGGAAACCGTGGAGTTTCTTAATAATCCCGATACTGTGAAACCTTTGAAATTAGATTTAGGACAATTATTTAAAGAGAATGCTAACTATGAGATAGACTTCTCAGAAGTAAAGGGTCAATACCTGGCTAAAAGAGCTTTGGAAGTAGCAGTGAGCGGCGGACATAATGTGCT
>JAGUYA010000077.1 GCA_020061545.1 Candidatus Omnitrophota bacterium | reverse complement strand
ATAGAAGAAATTAAGAGACAACTGGGCCTGAAAGAAATTATTAAATTAGCTTCTAATGAGAATCCCCTGGGTCCTTCTGGTAAGGCAATGGAGGCAATAAGAAAGAATTTATCCAGAGTCAATCGCTATCCTGATAGCCAGGGTTATTACCTCAAGAAAAGACTCGCCCGCTACCTGAATGTTTGCCCTGCGAATATCGTTCTAGGTAATGGTTCTGATGAGCTCATTGACATTATTATTAAAACCTTTGTAGAAGACGATGAAAACATTGTCACTTCCGATATTACCTTTTTAGAATATGAGATTATTACCAGGGTTAATGCCCGTAGTATCATTACCGTCCCCTTGAGGTATTTTAAGTACGATTTAGAGGCAATTAAGAAACGGATAGATAGAAAGACCAAATTAATTTTTATCTCCAACCCCAATAATCCGACGGGCACATATGTTACTAAATATGAGCTCCAGGATTTTATGCGCGATTTACCCGATAATCTACTGCTGGTTTTAGATGAGGCCTACGATACATTTATTGACGTAGATGATTTTCCTAATAGTTTAAATTATTTGGGTAATAAAAATGTGATAGTCTTAAAGACTTTCTCTAAGGCATATGGCTTGGCAGGTTTAAGAATAGGTTATGCCATAGCTAATTCAGAACTCACCCCTTATATGGAGAACGCCAGACAACCCTTTAATGTGAATATGCTCGCCCAAGTAGCAGCAACTGCAGCACTAGATGACAAAAAATTTTTACGTAAAACAAGAGAGACAATTCTGGCGGGTAAAAATTATCTGTACGATACCTTAGCTAAATTAGGTATAGCGTATGTACCAACTGTCGCTAATTTTATTCTTATCGATGTAGGTAAGGATGGCGTGGGTGTATTTAGAGAGATGCTTAAATACGGAGTAATTGTCAGGGATATGGACCAGTATGGTCTGAAGAATTTTATCAGAGTAACTATTGGCACAAAAAAGGAGAATGAGAGGTTCATTAAAGTATTGAAGAAAGTATTATAAGTTAAATCCAAATGTCAAAGTTCAAAATCCAAAATAAATCCAAATTTCAAATATCAAATCACAAAACTTTAGTTTTGATATTTGTCATTGGGATTTTGAATTTATTTTGTCATTGGGATTTTGTCATTTGTCATTAACGGAGGGAGAAATGATAATTGTATTAAGACCCGATGCTACAGAAGAACAGATAAATCATATTGTGGAAAAGGTGCAAAAATTAGGATTGAAGCCGCATCTCTCCAAAGGCACAGAACGCACTATCATTGGGGTTATCGGACCCGAAGATGTATTGCGCGTCACACCCTTAGAGGTTTTCCCAGGCGTAGAAAAGGTTTTACCGGTCTTGGCACCCTATAAACTCGTTTCGCGGGAATTTCGCCCTGAGGATTCAGTTATTGATTTGGGTAAGGGTGTAAAAATTGGCGGTAAAAAGATAGTGGTGATGGCTGGTCCCTGCGCTGTGGAGGATATAGAGACATTACATGAAATAGCCACCCTGATAAAAAAGGCAGGTGCAACAGTGCTGCGGGGTGGCGCATTTAAGCCGCGCACTTCACCTTACAGTTTTCAGGGTTTAGGTGAAGAGGGCCTAAAATATTTAAATGAGGTAGGAAATGGATTCGGGTTAGCTACGGTGAGTGAAGTAATGGACCCGCGCGATGTGGAATTGGTAGCCAGATACGCGGATATTCTGCAGATTGGCGCACGGAATATGCAGAATTTCAATCTTTTGAAAGAAGTGGGACAGACCAAGAAGCCGGTTTTATTAAAGCGCGGTATGTCCTCCACCATTAAAGAATTATTTATGTCTGCAGAATACATCTTATCAGGCGGTAACTTTAACGTCATATTGTGCGAACGCGGCATCAGGACATTTGAAGATTTTACGCGCAATACTTTGGATATAAGCGCAGTACCGGCGGTCAAACAACTTTCGCATCTACCTATAATTATTGATCCCAGTCACGCTGCAGGTAAATGGGGGTTGGTACCTGCGCTTTCTAAAGCAGCAATTGCCGCGGGCGCAGATGGTTTGATTATTGAAGTACATAGCCATCCCGAAGATGCTATGTCTGACGGAGCGCAGTCGTTAATACCTTCTAACTTTGCACAACTAATGGAGGAATTAAAGATATTAGCTAAAGCAGTAGGAAGAGAGATGTGATGAGACTGTTTGACAAAGTTGCAATTGTAGGCACAGGTTTGATTGGCGGCTCCCTGGCTCTGGACATAAAAAAGAAAGGTCTAGCCCGCGAGATTTTCGGTGTTAGTCGCCACAAAAATACTTTATTATTAGCTAAAAAGAGCGGTGCAATAGATAAGGGGTCACAGCATTTAAGCATCATTCAAGATGCGGACTTGGTGGTTTTAGCCACGCCTGTGAATACCATATTAAATTTAGCAGATATAATCTCTAAGTTCATTTCTCAGGAATGTATAGTTACTGATGTGGGAAGCACCAAGCAGGAAATTGTTTCTCAATTAAGTAAAATTTTTCCTAATTACGTGGGTAGCCACCCTTTAGCCGGTTCAGAAAAGCGCGGTATTAAGAATGCTTATCCAGGAATGTTTGAAGATTCTCTGTGTATATTGACTCCTACCAGAAATACAAATCCCAAAGCGTTAAGAAAGATAAAAATATTGTGGAATCAACTGGGCGCAAAGGTAATTAATTTAGAGCCCGATACTCATGACAGGATTTTATCCTTTGTCAGTCATCTGCCGCATGCCCTTGCCTTTTCACTGATTGATATTATCCCCTCGAGATATTTAAAATTCGGTGCAAACAGTTTAAAGGATATCACTCGTATCTCGGTTTCGGATAGCCAACTCTGGGCGGATATATTTTTGAGCAACCCAAAAAATATTGTCCGGGCAATAGAATTATTTCAAAAGAATTTATCTAGAATAAAATCAGCGATTAATAAAAAGAACAAAAAAATATTAGTTAAAATCTTAGAAGACGCGAAAAGTAAAAGAGAAATTTTAGGATGATTATTGCCATTGACGGTCCGGCTGGCGCGGGTAAAAGCACGGTGGCCAGATTGATAGCCCAGAAACTGGGCTTTCTTTATATTGACACAGGAGCTATGTATCGGGCATTGACCTTGAAAGCCTTGGAAAAAAAATTAGACATAAAAAATACTGCCAGCCTTATTGAGATGGCCCGCGACGCAAAGATCGATTTAACCAATAATCAGGACGGCTCTTTAAAGATATTCTTAGGCGGTCGCGATGTAACCAGCCTTATAAGGCAGCCGCGTATTACCAACTTAGTCTCTGATATTGCCAAGATTAAAGAAGTCAGGCAAGTAATGCTGGGTTTACAGAGAAAATTAGGTAAACAGAGGGATAGTGTTTTAGACGGCCGCGATATAGGGACAGTGGTTTTTCCGGATGCGGATAAAAAATTCTATCTTGATGCGCAATTCCCAGAAAGGGTAAAGCGGCGGTATAAAGAATTGCAAGAATTAGGCCAAAAAGTAACGCTTAAAGAAGTCGACGTGGATTTGCATAATCGGGATACCATTGATTCTGGTCGTGAATTTGCGCCGCTAAAAAAAGCAGATGACGCTATTTATATAGATACCAGTCGTATGTCAATTGATGAGGTAGTCGAGAAGATATCAAAAGAAATAAAGGTTAAATCATAAACCCATTCTTTTAGATTAAGATCAAGATTGAGATTGAGGAGACGAATTCTTAACCTTAATCTTAGTCTTAATCTCAATCTTAACTTATGACATGGATAGATCACTTATACGCAACTTCTGCATAATTGCCCATATAGACCACGGTAAATCTACTTTGGCAGATAGGATACTGGAATTAACCGGCGCAGTAGATAAGAAACACAGCCGCGACCAGCTCTTAGATGATATGGACTTAGAGAGAGAGCGGGGCATAACCATTAAGGCCTCGATGGTGAGGTTATCCTATCACGCTAAAGATGGAAAGGATTATATTTTGAATCTTATTGATACCCCTGGGCATGTAGACTTTACCTACGAGGTTTCTAAATCTTTAGCTGCCTGCGAGGGTGCAATCTTAGTGGTAGATGCAGGTCAGGGTATTGAAGCCCAGACCGTAGCCAATTACTATTTAGCCAAAGATAATAAACTAAAAGTTATACCGGTAATAAATAAGATTGACTTGAGTCAAGTAGATATACCGCGCACCAAAAACCAGATTACCAGCATCTTAGGATTTAAAGAGGAAGAGATAATCCTGGTTTCTGCCAAAGAAGGGATTGGTATTGAAGAAGTATTAGAAAGGATTGTAGGAGTCCTGCCCCCTCCCACGGGTGAGATTACGCATCCCCTCAAAGCCCTGATTTTTGATTGTCGCTTTGATACCTTTAAAGGCGTGGTAGTTTTTGTCAGGGTTGTGGATGGTAAAATCGATGCATACACACAAATAAAACTTATGCATTCAGGAAAGACCTATAAAATAGAAGAATTGGGCGTGTTTAAAGATTTGAAATATTTTAAAGCAGAAAGTTTGTCCTGCGGTGAAGCAGGATATCTGACGGCAAATATACGCGACCCCAGAGAGATTATCATCGGAGATACTATTACTGACTTCAGAAATCCCTGCCCGGAGGCCCTGCCAGGATACCGTACCTTAAAACCGCTGGTATTTTGCGGAATTTACCCTGTAAATCCCGGAGATTTTCCTAATCTGCGCGATGCCATGGATAAATTGAAGTTATCCGATGCTTCTTTTGTTTTTGAGCCGGAGAATAGTCAGTCTTTTGGTTCGGGTTTTCGCTGCGGATTCTTAGGACTTTTGCATATGGAAATAGTTCAGGAGCGTTTAGAGAGGGAATACGATTTAAATCTGATACTGACTGTGCCCAATGTGGTGTACAGAATAAGAAAAAGAGATGGCCAGATTTTCGATGTAGATACACCGGCAAAATTTCCCGCGACGCAAGATATACAGGAGGCGCAAGAGCCCTATGTCAGTTTATTGATGATTATACCCGTAGATACAATAGACCCGGTATGCGAAATGGCTAAATCGAGAAGAGGTGTTTTTAAATCCAGCGAATATTTAGGCGTGGATAGGGTAAAGTTGATTTTTGATATTCCGCTTTCAGAGATTATTGTCGATTTTTATGACCGGATAAAATCTCTTACTAAAGGATACGGCTCTTTGGATTATGAATTTAAAGGATACCTTCCCGCTAATTTAGTAAAACTGGATATAATGTTCAATGGTATCACCTGTGATGCATTTTCTTCCTTAATACATAAAGATAAGGCCATGCACAAGGCACATGCATTGGTCTTGAGGCTTAAGGATTTAATTCCCCGGCAATTATTTGAAGTAAATATTCAGGCAAAGGTAGGTTCGCAGATTCTGGCCTCTGAAAAAATCCGGTCTTTAGGCAAGCACGTTACAAGTAAGTGTTACGGTGGCGATATTACGCGGAAACGCAAACTCTGGGAGGGGCAGAAGGAAGGTAAGAAAAGACTTAAGCAATTTGGAAAAGTAGAGATTCCTCAGGAGGCATTTTTAGAAGTTCTTAAGATATAGGGTTACAAGAGGTTGTTTTTTAGCAACCTTAGCTAACATCTTGTAACTTCCTGTAACATCTTGTAACCTGTAAACAATGAAAAAGAAATCTGTAATTAGGGAGTGGGTAGAGTCAATTATCGTTGCCTTTATCCTGGCGATGTTTATTCGTACCTTTGTGGTCCAGGCATTTAAGATTCCTACGGGTTCTATGCGGCCCACGCTTTTAGAAGGAGACTTAATCTTAGTAAATAAATTTATCTATGGCGCAAAGATTCCTTTTATCAATCTGAATTTGCCTGCCTTAAGACAACCTAAGAGGGGAGAGGTAATTGTTTTTATCTATCCTGAAAATCCCAAAAAGGACTTCATAAAAAGACTTATTGGCTTGCCTGGTGAGACAGTAAAGATTAAAAACGGCACGGTTTACATTAACGATACGCCTTTGTTAGATCCTGTCTTTAACCAGAGGTATTATTATAATCGCGGTAATTTTGCACAAGAAGACCAGAAGATAAAGATACCCGAAGATAATTTTTTTGTTTTAGGAGATAATTCTGCCTCTTCGCAGGATAGCCGATACTGGGGATCCGTGCCGTATAAGAACCTCTTGGGTCGAGCCATACTTATTTACTGGCCGCCCCAGCGTATTAGGATTATAAAGTAGGTTGCCAGAGGTTACAATAAGTTACAAGAGGTTGCATGAAGTTACGAAGAATAGGAGCGACTTATGAAAAATTAAAATTTTATCAGGATATTTGTAAAATTCGCAGATTAATCTATATAATAACAGAACGGTTTAGAAAGATACATCCTAAATTAGTCTCACAGATGCAAGATGCTGCTCGTTCTGCAAAACAGAATATCAGGGAAGGATATAAAAGAGGTACGGCGGGAGAATTTATTCACGCAATTAAGATTAGCCAAGGTTCTTTGGAAGAATTAAGCGGTGACGTAGAAGATTGCATGGAAGACAATTTAATTACAATGCAAGAATTTAACAAATTATCAGAATTATTTCGCAGTGCTGATTATTTATCTTCTCGGTATCTTGAATCATTGTATGAGATGGAAAGAAATGGAACTTGGAAAGTACCAGGTTCTAGAACTAAAAAGTAACCTCTTGTAACATTAGATAGGTAACATCCTGTAACCTCTTGTAACATTTTACAAGCATGAATTTCGCGAATAAAATCTCAACCTTTAGAATCTTAAGCGTTCCTTTTTTTATCGCCAGTTTAATCTATTACTCTCCTGAAAGGAATTATCTTAAGGTTGTGGCCTTGGCTATTTTTGTTCTGGGGGTGATTTCGGATGCAGTGGATGGTTATATTGCCAGAAGATCCCAGCAACACACCAAAGCCGGCTTAGTTTTGGACCCACTGGGAGATAAGTTGTTGCTGATGAGTGCCTTTATCTGTCTTTCCATGAAGAGTGAATTTCTTTTTCGGTTTCCTCTGTGGGTTACCCTGATTGTGATTAGTAGAGATGTAATCATGCTTTTAGGAGCTCTGGTAATTTACATTGTCCGGCAAGATATCAATATTTCACCCACCAGATGGGGTAAGCTCACCACCGCCTTTCAAATGTCATCGGTTATGGCTGTACTTTTACAATTACGCTTTTCCGCCATTCTTTGGTGGCTGGCAGTATTCTTTACCCTTATCTCAGGAGTAGATTATGT
>JAGUYA010000009.1 GCA_020061545.1 Candidatus Omnitrophota bacterium | reverse complement strand
GATGTTTTGAGTGTTTTAAATAAAAGGGGTAATTCGGAGCTCATTAAAGAAAGAGGTATAGATTACAGTGGCCTGAGGTTAGGCAAAAAAGCAGAGTTAGAGTTAAGCACAAAGATACAAAAAGATAGACAAACATCATTATTTAACTTTATCAAAGGCGCGAAAAAAGATATTAGCGAAAAACTTGAATCAATTAGAGTTGAAAAAGTAGGTGAAAACGATGAATATATTATAAAGGATGGAGTGAAACAAATTGCTAAATTTGAAGGAAAAGAACTCAAAGAGCTTAAAGGTGGTAAAGGCGAGGAGTTAATAAAATCCCTTGTTCCTATTCTTAAAGAAAAAATAGGAGAAGACGTTGTTCAATACCACGATGTTCTTATTGTTGCCTTAACAGAAATCTTTAAAAAGATTGGCAGGACAGTAGTGGGTGAAGGTTTTAAACTAAAAGATATCCAGGAGCCGGAATCAATACTCCAGATTATGAATGAAGGTAATTTTGAGGTTTTGATGGGTGAAGGTAAAACCGAAGCAATTTTATTAGCCTTGATTTGCGATAGAATAGTAAACCCTGAAGGTATGAACCTTTATTTTACGGATAAACCTTTGTTAGTAAAAGCGGTTTTAGAGAGAGGTAAATTTTGGACTGACCTTTTTGGTTTAGAGTTAAAAGAGGTAGATAGTTTGATTGAAGGAGGGGCGCCCACATCAGTTATCTACGAGATTCTTAAAGACAACAAGACCATTGGGGTAGCTAGTTATGAGAAATTCCTGCATATCTTTAATCGCCCGCAGCTTAGCTCTAATTATTTTGAAAAACAAAGGGTTAAGAGGTTATTAGATTTATTCAGGAATCCTAATAGCCTCACTACCTATGATGAGTTCCAGAATTTAGTTAACAATTACTTAGAGGCAATTGTGGGAAGCGGCCAGGTGAGCCTGCGGAGTTCGTATGTAAAGGGCCAAGTCCTCTTTAATACTTTGTACGAAATGATAAAAAATGAAGAGTTTAAGAGTCTAACTCCTTTAGAGGTAGAAAGGATAAAAGGAGAACACTCGGCAGGAAGCGTGAGTTCCCATAATAAAACCGAATATTATTACCGGCAAGGCGATAATTATTTCTTCACTAACGAAGCAGAAGCCAAGGTAAAGGAGAGATTAGGCCAAGATAGGACTTTTACTTCTGGAGAGATAAACAGTGTGTTTACAGCAATTATGACCAAGGGCAACCGCGTAACCCTGACTCCTGATTACCGGATAGTAGTTGCCTCAAAATCCGATGCAATGCAGCCGGATATGACCTTAGATGCCAGACTTTTTATGGCTGCGTCTGCTTTAATGAAGGTAAAGGAATTAGATATTAAGCCATCAGATATTCAATGGGATAGGTCTTTTGCTACTGGAGATACGATTGCGGCTAGCTCTGTCACAAAACTACTTACTGCGATTGGCGGAAGAAAAAGCGCTCTTTCTGGAACATTAGAGTCTATTGAACCATTGGTTAGGCTGTTAAATAATAAACCTCTTAGTCAAAAAGGGCCTCAGTTTAGGTTTGAGACAGCTAAAAATTCCGTTGATACACTACAATATAATGAATATAAATATGACAAAAATAGTGGCGAACGGAAAATTGAAACAAGGGCTACTTTAGAGATAAAAGATGCAGGATTAGAGACATTAATAAACGATATTTGCAAGAAGGACAACATAGAAGGCAGATGTGTGTTTGTAAGTAGTGAATATCTTCCTAAGCTCAGAGAGATTTTAAGAGAAAGAGGAATAAGAGAAGGCGAAAATGAAAATGTAGAAATCTTTGATACCCGGGCAGATAAGTTTGATAAACAAAGATTAAAAAGAAAAATGGAAGACAAGTTAGCTATTCAGGGAAAGACGATTATTGTTAATGAAATGGGCTTTGAAGGCCTTAACCTTCCTAAAGGGCCAGAGATTTATTATCTCTATGATTCAATGAAAGGATTAATGGAATTTGCTCAAGCCATTGCTCGGGGAAATAGAATGGGGTCTGAGGAAAATAAGATATTTGTTTATGCCCCAGAGAATGCAGTTAGGCAATTTTTAAATGACCATTTAACCCCAGATATTAAAGATATCCTTTCAGAAAGATGGGAAAATAAAGCTAAATACAAGCAAGCCAAAGCCAATCTTAAGAAAAATATTGACAATCTAAGTCTGGCAGAAAAATTACAGCTTTCCCTTTGCAGCCAGGAAGAATTTTATAAATCCCAAGTTTACTTAGAGAATTATAGCCGCATCAACGAAGCGCTAAACATAAGAATGCCTTTTGAGCAGTTTATGGAGTATGCTGACCATTATAAGAAAAAACCCGGGTATTTTTCTTTTGTTCAGAAGGTTTATCATGACCTTATCTTAGACCACACTTCTGAACTCTATGCCTCTTATGCTGAGAAGGATATTAGCTGGCCCCTTCAATTAGTCCACAATCAATTACTTAATACAGCCAATCAGGTTAAAAAGATTATTGATGTCTTAAGCGGGAATTCCCGGGAATTTTCTAAAGATAAAGAGTTTGAACATACCACTTCAAAGCTGAAATGGCTTGCTGAACAATCCCCATTTAATAATAAGCTTGAGATTCGTTCTGTCTTAGAGGGATTATTCCAGTGGAATAAATGGCAGAGGATTTCCAGTCAGGACCAGGGGCTTATTAACAAGATTTATGCTCCTGCTTTATCTGAACCTAATAAGGCCCTTTCTGAAGCAAGAACTGGTGTAGAAGACGCAATTGATATTGGTAGAAGATTAGCTGATGGACTTGTTCCTTCAATCCGCACCACGAATAATTCTTCATCGATCTTAGCCAAACAAGCAGCTCAGACCCGTTTAGGAATAGAGGTTTTAAGTTCTAAGTTAGAAGCCAACAATGTCTTAACTAAGAAGGAAATAGGAGAACTCAAGCGGGATTTGTTAAGGG
>JAGUYA010000151.1 GCA_020061545.1 Candidatus Omnitrophota bacterium | reverse complement strand
TTAATTCGCGCACAATAACTTACTCACACTTACGTGTTCCTGCCTGCCGGCAGGCAGGCGTAAGTTATGTGCTCATTTAAGATGAAACATATAAAAGATATTGACCCAGAGATTTATGCTGCAATAAGAAATGAGATGAAAAGGCAGGAAGAGAACCTGGAGTTGATTGCTTCAGAAAACTTTGCTTCCCCGGCAGTATTGGAGGCGCAAGGCTCTGTACTTACTAATAAATACGCTGAAGGTTATCCTAAAGCGCGCTGGTATGGCGGTTGTGAATATGTAGATGAGGCAGAGCGCTTAGCCATTGAACGGGCAAAAAAATTATTTGGCGCCCAACATGTAAATGTCCAGGCACATTCCGGCACGCAGGCGAATATGGCTGTATATTTTGCGGCTTTAAGATTTAAAGATACGCTTCTGGCCATGGATTTGGCTTGCGGAGGACATCTTACCCACGGTCATCCTCATAATTTCTCCGGCATGTTTTATCATGTGGTGACCTATGGCGTGGATAGAAAAACCGAGATGCTGGATTACGATAATATTTTATATCTGGCCAAAAAACATAAGCCCAAACTTATTTTAGCCGGGGCATCAGCGTATCCCAGGAAAATAGATTTTAAGCAGTTCCGTAAGATTTGCGATAAGGTAGGCGCATATTTATTTGTGGATATAGCGCATATCGCCGGCCTGGTCGCAGCAGGAGTTCATCCTTCGCCTGTGCCTTATGCGGATTTTGTCACCTCTACCACGCACAAGACCCTGCGGGGTCCCCGGGGAGGCTTTATCATTTGTAAAAAAGAATTTGCCAAAAAAATTGATGCGGAAATTTTTCCGGGCACACAGGGTGGCCCTTTAATGCATGTGATTGCTGCCAAAGCCATTGCCTTTCGCGAGGCGATGAGTCCGAAGTTCCGCAATTACCAAAGGCAGGTAGTCAGAAATGCCAGGGAACTTGCTCGGGCATTAGCCGGCAAAGGTTTTCGCCTGGTTTCCGGCGGCACGGATACGCATTTACTGCTCGTAGATTTAACCGAAAAAGGTATTATTGGTTCGGATGCCTCCCGTATATTAGAGCGGGTAGGAATTACCGTAAATAAAAATCTTATCCCCTTTGATAAAAAAAGCGCGAATACGACCAGCGGCATACGTTTGGGAACTGCGGCGGTCACCAGTCGGGGGATGAAAGAATTACATATGCGCCGGATAGCAAAATTTATTAATGCAGCAATTGAGGCAAGCGATGCCCCGGAAAAATTAAAAGCGATTAAAGAAGAGGTTTCAAAATTCACCCAGCGGTTTCCTTTGTACCCTGAGTTATTAAAATAAATATGCAAAAGAAAAAAAGTGCTCATAAACGTCCTACCTGGGATGAATATTTTTTAGAGGTAGCACGACTGGTAGCCAAAAGAGCGACCTGTTTAAGACGTAAGGTAGGTGCGGTTCTCGTAAAAGATAAAAGGATTCTGGCCACCGGCTATAATGGTGCGCCTTCAGGTCTTGCACACTGTCTTGATATCGGATGTCTCAGGGAGAAATTGAAGATTCCTTCTGGCGAGCGCCAAGAATTATGCCGAGGTTCACATGCGGAACAGAATGCGCTTATTCAGGCTTCCTTGCATGGCATCAGCGTAAAGGAAAGTACACTTTACGTTACTAATCAACCCTGTATCATCTGCGCCAAGATGCTGATTAATGCTGGAATTAAAGAAATTGTAATTTGCGGGAATTATCCGGATAAAATGGCAAAGGGATTCCTTAAAGAAGCCAAGATAAAGATAAGAATTATTAAGTAACTAGTAATTCAGTAACTAGTAACTGGTAATTAAAAAATAAAAGATGAGAAAAATTCTAATCGATTCACAATATAGCCGGTTATTATTTGCTTTATTACTAGTTACTCGTTACTAGTTTACTAGTTACTAAATAATGAAATGCCCTTATTGTGGCTATAAAGAAGATAAAGTTGTGGATTCGCGTGCCACTGCCGAAGAATCAGCCATCAGGCGCAGGAGGGAGTGCTTAAAATGCGGCAAACGATTTACTACCTATGAATATATTGAAGAGGTATCGCTATTAGTAATAAAGAAAGACGGCCGGCGCGAGCCCTTTGACCGCAAAAAGGTCTTATCGGGAATTACCAAGGCCTGCGAGAAAAGGCCCATCAGTATGGAAAAGATGGAGGAGATTGTCATCCAGGTTGAACGTGCAATTCAAAAAAAATCTGACCGTGAGGTTCCCTCTTCTAAAATCGGTGAACTGGTGATGGAAAAATTAAAGGCATTAGATGACGTGGCCTATGTGAGGTTTGCCTCGGTTTATAGACAGTTTAAAGATGTGGGGCAGTTTATGGTAGAACTGAAAGATATATTGAGCAAAGAAAGACTCAC
Organism: Candidatus Omnitrophota bacterium; assembly: GCA_020061545.1. Taxonomy (GTDB): domain Bacteria; phylum Omnitrophota; class Gorgyraeia; order Gygaellales; family Profunditerraquicolaceae; genus JAGUYA01. The sequence goes on along the minus strand of JAGUYA010000151.1, from coordinate 1,500 downwards.
CAAACAAAAAGTCAAGCATGGCGGTGCGACTAAATAATTAAAGAGGCGCAAAACTTTAAAATAAGAGAGGAAGAAAGCTATGGTAGAGATGGAATTAAATAAGATTGTCATTGATGAGAAAAGGCACGACCAGCTCATCGTCTTGAAAGAAAAAGGCGGCAACAGAATTTTACCCATTGTCATTGGTCTGAATGAGGCCTCGGCGATAAAACTGAAGATTAGCGGTTTCCAGCCCCCCCGTCCTTTAACCCATGATTTATTGCATTCTACCATTGAAAATTTAGAAGCCAATATCGATAAGGTAATTATTGATAAATTAGAAGACAATACCTTCCATGCCAAACTCGTCATTAAAACGCAATCCGGTGAGACCAAAATCATTGATGCCCGGCCTTCGGATAGCATTGCCCTGGCAGTAAGGGCCCAGGCGCCCATATTTGTGGAAGATGATGTAATAAAACAGTCAGAGGTATTTAATAAAAAACCACTAGAATAGATATATCCGCTTAAGATATCAAAACATAATCCCGTCGACATGAAATTCTCGATCCCTCTCGTCCAAAATCTATTGAAGACAATCTTAAAGATAGCGAAAAAGAAGAAGGTAAAGCTCTATCTGGTAGGTGGGTATCTGCGCGATATACTCCTTCAGAGAGAAAAGGAAAATCCGGATATTGATTTCTGCCTGAAGAAAGGGGCGATAAATTTTGCCAGATATGTAGCTGGAGAGATTAAATCGGGTTTTGTGGTTTTAGATAAGGTCCACGGTTGCGCGCGCTTAGTAAAAAGAATAAAGGATAAAATCTATACCCTGGATTTTACCGATTTTCGCGGTAAAACCTTAGAGGATGATCTTAAACACCGCGATTTTACGATAAATGCCTTGAGTGTGGAATTAGACAAGGTATTTCTAGATGGAAAATTAGATAATTTACTCATTGATCCCCATCAAGGCGGGGAAGATTTAAAAGCAAAGATAATTAGATTGGTGAATAAAAGAGGATTTGACGAAGACCCTTTAAGGATATTGCGTGTCTTTAGTTTGTCCGCAATATTCGGTTTTAAAATTGATAGGCAAACCTTAGAATTAATCAGATTAAAACGGGAGAAATTATCCCGCGTGTCTTACGAACGCATTCGCGATGAATTATTCAAAATCCTGGAGAGGCCAAATGCCTTTGAGTATCTCGCCCGGTTAGATAAATTAAAGATTCTCAAAATCATTATCCCTGAGATAGAGATAATGCGCGGCGTAAATCAAGGGCCGTATCATCACCTGGATGTCTGGAAACATACCTTAGAGGCAGTGAAACAACTTGAGCTCTTCATTGCCGAACTAAAAAATAATCCGGAAGTCCAAAATTATCTAGATGAATTTATCTCCACCAATCGCCGGCGCCGCGGCTTGATTAAATTAGGCGCTCTTTTACATGATATAGGAAAACCCGCTGCCTTACGTCGCGAAGACGGAAAAATCAAATTCCACGGCCATGAGAGGAT
>JAGUYA010000136.1 GCA_020061545.1 Candidatus Omnitrophota bacterium | reverse complement strand
TCGTAATTAGAAAATGATTACCTTTATTATATTTGCTATCATCATTGTATTATTATTTATAATTCGAATTTTGCCTAAAATATCTGTAAGAAGGCCGACTGCAGTATCTATGTTTTTTATCGGCTTTACGTTAGTGGGCATTATTGCCTTTAGGCTTCTTCCTGTGGAGATGATGCCTAATATCAGTTTTGGCGATATCACCATCAATATTGATGTGCGCGGAGGAATCCCTGCCTCGGAAATAGAAAGAAGGATTGCCATACCGACGGAAGAAGCAGTAAGTAGTGTCTCTCATCTGAAAAATACCCTCTCCATCTCTAAAGAGGGAAACGCCACCATTATCCTGGAATTTGAACCCGGCACAAATATGGATTTTGCTGCCCTGGAGGTGCGGGAGAAATTTAATCGCATCAGAAACAAGTTACCTGCGGAGATTGAAAAACCCGTGATTGCTAAATACGAGTATATGGATGTGCCGATAATGATTTTAGCGGTAACTAGCCCTACTCGTCCTCCAGAAGAATTGCGCAAGATTGTGGATGAAAAAGTAAAAGACCGTATTCAAAGGATAGAAGGGATTGCGCGCGCTGAGGTAACCGGAGGCAGGGAAGGAAAGATTCTGGTAGAAGTAGACCAATATAAACTTCAGGCATATGGGCTATCCATAAATTACCTGGTAGATACTATTAATCTGAACAATGCTAATCTTTTGGCCGGAGAAATAAAACGCACAAAAGATAAATACCTGGTCAGAACTATCGGCGAATTCCAGAATTTAGATGAGATCAGAAATTTAGCTATCGCTACCACAAAAGAGGGTTCGGTTATCCGGTTAAAAGATGTGGCAGAGGTTAAAGACTCTTATTTAGAACCCGTGGCGTATGCCAGATTAAATGCCCAACCTGTAGTTTCTATTTATGTGCAGAAAGAGTCTACAGCTAATACAGTAAAGATATCCCATCTAGTCAATAAAGAACTCAAAAACTTAAGGCAGGTCCTCGATAAAGACATAGAGATTACCTCCACCTTTAATCAGGCAGAAGCCATTCAACAGGCAGTGAATCAGGTGAAATTATCTTTAGCTTACGGAGCAATTCTAGCCACCTTAATACTTTTGGTCTTTTTAAGGAATCCAAATTCAGTGCTTATTATTGCCTCCAGTATTCCTCTATCAGTGCTGATTACCTCCTGCCTGATGTTCTCAAGCCACCTGACGTTAAATGTGATGACCTTAAGCGGCCTGGCTTTAGGCGCAGGCATGCTGGTGGATTGCGCTATTGTGGTCCTGGATAATATCTTGAAAAAAAGAGATGCATTCATCAAGAACCCGGATAACTTACTGACATATAACCCCAGGAAAGGGATGGAAAAAGAATTAGCCATAAGCGGCGCAGAAGAGATGGTCCTGGCAATACTTGCCTCTACCATTACCACCATCATTGTATTTTTCCCCCTTGCCTTCATTAATCCTGAGATTAGAATGCTCTACAGCGGCATTGCCTTTACCATTATCTACTCCCTGATTGCTTCACTCTTTACTGCTGTCACCCTTGTGCCTATGCTGGCATCGAGACTGAAGATAAAATTTCCCCCTCCTCTACCTTTGCCTCCTGCAGATAATCCAGAACAAACACCCTCTCCTGGATTGCCTCTGATAAGCAGATTCCAAACTTTATATGAGAAGTCTATCTCCGTGGTTCTCTCTTTGCGCTACCTGATTGTTATCCTTGCCCTGGTAGGTTTTATCCGTGTTTTGCAGGAATCCAAAAAATTGGAAAAAGAATTTATTGGCATTGCCGAACAGAATAAATTTACCATCTTTATTGAAATGCCCACGGGAACAAGATTAGAGGTTTCTGACCGCATTGTCAAACTTGTGGAAGATGCCGTTTCGCAAAGACCAGAGATAAAAAGCGCCACTGCCAAGGTTGAGCCCTGGTCAAGCAAGATTTATGCGGAACTAGTTCCTTTAAATAAAAGAGGAAAGTCTACTGCTCAGATTATTGATGAACTGCGGCCCTTTACGGATAAATTCGAACCAGCTTTCATCTATTATGAGGAACCCGAAGAAATCGGTACCAAAGAAATTCTTCTTGAGCTCTATGGTTATGATTATGAGACCTTAAAAAGTCTGGCCATACAAGTGGCGCAGCGCATCCAGGCTATCCCTAAATTCACAGATACCAAAATCAGGATGCGCGAAGGAAGGCCCGAGATGCATCTTAATATTGACAAAAGGCAGGCCGCGATGTTTGGTCTCACCACGCAGGATATTGCCTTAGCCCTGCATACCCATATGCGTGGATTGGTAGCCACGCGCTACCGAGGAACAAATGAGCCGTTGGTACGGATTAAGGAAGAACGGAAAAAGTTAGAACTCGGGCCTGAAGAAATCACAAAAATAAAACCTCTGGTCTCCTCTTCTAAAGAAGCCAAGGAAACCGAGACCATTGTGCGCTTAGAAGAAAAATTCCGCAGAACATTTGAGGCCTTGCGCAGGATTGGTTTAGTTACACCTGATAGAGAACAGATATATTTATCGCAAGTTGCCAGTTTTAAATTCGATGTAGGCCCGAGTGAAATCTGGAGAAAAAATAAATCCCGGATGGTGCAGGTAAGTGCCAATACCGGTGGAATCGCCTTAGGCACAGCAGCCCAGAAAGTAAAGGAGGTCTTAAAGGACCTTAAGTTCCCTAAGGATTATTTTTGGCAATTTGGGGGTAATTATGATAAAATGGTGCGTAATCAAAGAGAGCTTAGCTTTGCACTTATCTTAAGTCTAATCCTGGTATATATGATTTTAGCCAGTCTTTTTGAATCTTTAAGTCAACCCTTTATCATTTTGATGACCGTGCCCCTGGCAGCCATCGGCGCAATCATCGCTCTCAGGTTTTCTAATATTCCTGTGGGCAC
>JAGUYA010000064.1 GCA_020061545.1 Candidatus Omnitrophota bacterium | reverse complement strand
CCGAACTCAAGGGCGGGGTTGACAAAACTTAATATATGTGTTAGAGTTATTTTATTATGAAACGTATAATTTTATTTCTTATTATCGTATTTAGCCTCTCTATTAGCCAGGCCTATCCTTACTGGATCTGGACGCCTAAAACCGGTAAATGGATAAATCCCAAGACTCAAGCGAAAACCACGCCCAAGGAGCAATTTGATTTTGCCAAGAGTTTTTATGATATAAAGAAATATGAAGAGGCAAAACGCGAATTTAAAAAATTGCTCAAACATTTTCCTAAATCCTTTGAGGCGGCAGAGAGCCAGTATCATCTTGGTTTGATAGAGGATGCGCAGGGTAACTTATATGAAGCATATCAAGCCTACCAGAAGGTCATTGATAAATACCTTTTTTCCGAAAGGATACCCCAGGTTATTGAGCGCGAATATAAAATTGGAGAGGAATTTATGGCAGGGCATAAACGCAAGGCCTGGGGAGTAGCTTTGCCAGTAGAAAATCCGGCTATCGAGATATTTACTAAGGTAGTGGAGAATTCTACTTACGGACCAAAGGCACCTGCAGCGCAGTATAAACTGGGTTTAGTTTTAAAAGGGCTGTTACGCTACTATGAAGCAGAAGAGGCATTTAATAAGGTACTTTCTAACTATCCTGATAGTGAATGGGCAGCCGCAGCCAAATTTCAGATTGCCTCCTGTCGCGCTGCGGTATCCAGAGGCCCGGATTATGACCAGTGGGCAACCAAGGAGGCAAAAGAGAAGTTTGAAGAATTTGTCGAGGAGCATCCGGATGCAGTTTTATCCCGCGATGCGGAAAAGAATATCGAAACATTAAGAGAACAAGAGGCAGAGAGTAATTATAATGCTGCCCGGTTTTATGAGAAACAGAAGGCTTATGACGCCGCAAAGATTTACTATACGGAGATAGTGGATAACTATCCGAATAGCCCATGGGCGGTGAAGGCATTGGAAAAATTGGAAATAATGGAGAAGAGAAAAAAATGATAAGAAAAATATTTTTACTTGTTACAGGTTACTGGTTACTCGTTACTATATCAGGTTGCGGTTATACTGCTCGGTCGATGATATCCAACAAATTTAAGACGATATATGTAGTACCCTTTGTGAATAAAATAGATATTACCCGGGAGAGTAGTGTTGCTGCTAAATACCGGCTTTATAAGCCAATGTTAGAGACTGATGTCACCAAGGCCGTGACCAACAAGTTTCTTTTTGATGGGAATCTCAGACCCACCAGAGAAGAATTCGCAGATTTGATTTTAAGAGGAGAGGTGGCGGAGTTCCGCCGGGACCCTTTACGCTATACAGATAATGATGAAGTAGAAGAATACCGCATTAATATTATCGTGAATCTCAAGCTCTGGGATAGAAAAAAAGACAAATTAGTTTGGGAAGAAAATAACTTTAGGGGTGATTATACCTATTTTACCAGTTATAGCACAGCGGGTACACCAAAAACCGATGACGCGGCAGTAGTCGACGCCATAAATGATTTAGCGCGCCGGATTGTAGAGAGAACTGTTGAGCAATGGTAAAGAAAGAAAGCTCGGTATATTTATTTCTTGGCCAGGATAACTTCTCTAAAAGTATAAAATTTAAAAGATTGAAAGAAGAGTTTCTTACTAAAGATACAGAATATTTTAACCTGGATATCCTCTACGCCAAAGAATTAAAACTTCTCACCCTGCAGGAAAGATTATTGAACCTTCCGGTAAAGGCAAAAAAAAGAATTATCCTGATAAAAGATAGCCAGAATTTGCCAGATGATATCAAGGAATTTCTTCTTCAGTATGTAAAGAAGCCGCAAGGCAAAATAATTTTAATTTTAGATATTGGCAAATCCCTTCCTCAAGATGGGTTTGTCAGGCAAGCCATCCGTTATGCCGAAGTCTGCCGCTTTAAAGAACCCCTGCGTTTAGATACCTTTACTTTGAGTCGGTCCATAGAATCAAGAAAGACAAGTTATGCCCTCCGGGTGCTGAGCCAACTTTTAAGAAATGGAGAAAAACCAGAACGCATTTTGGGGGGCTTGAGATACTCCTGGGAGAATAGCATTGCCCGTCCTTTAGAGACCAGGAAAAAACTAAAGGCTTTACTTAATTGCGATATTGATATTAAGACCGGAAGGCTTAGGCCTGATTTTGCTTTAGAGAGGCTGGTGGTTAGTCTATGCAGTCTTACTTGAGTCTTTTGGCTAAACGCGATTTCTTGCGGCGGGCAGTATTAGGGTGGATAATTCTTTTCTTGGCTGCCTTATCCAGTTTAGAAAATATTTTTCCGAGGTAAGCCTTGGCTTCATTAATATTCTTAGTCGACAAGAGCGCCTGAAATTTTTTTAATCCTTTTTTCAGTTCTTGTTTTATCTTTAAATTGTGCAGGCGCCTTTTTTTATCCACACGTTTTCTTTTTAAAGAAGTTCTACGTCTGGGCATATTCTTCTCCTTTTTTAATGAGCACATCCCGACGATACGTCGGGATAAGTGCGAATTAAACCCCGCCCTTTCTTACTGCATAGCGATTCTTCGTAGTAGGAAAGGGCGGGGTAAATTCCGACATATAACTTATGTTCGCTTGAGCTCCATAAGTCATGTCGTCATTTATATCACAACTGGGTATCCATGTCAACAAACAAATCCATTGTTAGGTCCGCCAGTATCATCGGTTTTGCTACCCTTTGCTCCCGCCTCTTAGGATTCATCCGCGATATCGTTATTGCCCGATTATTCGGCATCTATGTTTATGCCCAGGCATTTGTCATTGCCTTTAAAATCCCGAATTTATTCCGCGATTTCGTAGGTGAGGGTGCCACCAATGCTGCCTTTGTCCCGGTATTTAGCGAATATACAATAAAACACAGCAAAGAAGAATTCTGGGAGTTGGCCAATGTGGTATTAAATTTCTTATTGGTTGTGCTTACCACAATCACGATACTCGGAATAATTTTCTCGCCGCTCATTGTGCGCCTGATTGCCCCTGGTTTTATAGCCGATCCCTACAAATTAAATGTTACCATTAAATTAAACCGCATTATCTTTCCTTATATTTTGTTAATCAGCCTAGCAGCATATGCGATGAGCATACTTAATTCTTTAAAACATTTTAGTGTTCCAGCATTTGCGCCCTGCCTGTTAAATATTTCTATTATTGTCTTTGCTCTTATGTTCGGAGAGGGGATAAAGGGTCTTGCCACCGGAATTCTCGTAGGTGGAGTTTTACAATTAGCAGTGCAAGTCCCCGTTCTTTATAAAAAAGGATTCCGGCTGCAGTTATTTAGGCGTTTTCGGCACCCGGCGGCAAAGACTATTGGCTTATTAATGCTGCCGCGGCTTTTTAGTTCTGCTATCTACCAGTTAAATAATTTTGTGGATTCCATATTCGGTTCCTTGGCTTCCATCGTAGGTGAGGGTGGGGTAGCAGCCTTATATTTTGCCTATAGATTGATTCTCTTTCCTATCGGGATTTTCAGTAATGCCCTGTCGCAAGCAATATTACCAACATTTTCTGTGCAAGCCATCAAAAATAATCGCGATGAATTAAAACATACGTTTTCTTTTGGTTTACGCGCCATATTCTTTGTGATGCTACCCGCTTCTGTAGGTTTTATGGTTTTAGCCCAACCCATAATACGGGTCTTATTTGAGCATGGAAAATTTGATGTTTATTCTACGCGCATGACCGCGGATGCTTTGTTCTTTTATAGTATTGGTCTATTTGCCTATGGCGCCACCAAGATATTACAGTCCTGCTTCTTCGCCTTAAAGGATACGGTCACTCCGGCGAAGGTATCATTTGTGGCTTTGATTGTCAATATTATCCTGAATTCTATTCTTATGTTTCCTATGAAATTAGGCGGATTAGCCCTTGCCACTTCTATATCCGGTACCATTACTTTTTTAATTCTATTTTTACTCTTAAGAAAGAGAATTCACGGCTTTGATATAGAAGCACTAATGCTTTCTTTTATCCGTATCCTTTTAGCCAGTATTCTTATGGGTGCGGTATGTGGCCTTGTTTCTCGTAATATTGTCCTGGGCTATAGCTTTTTTGCCAGACTACTTAATTTAGGCTTGGCGATTGTATCCGGCCTTGCGTCTTATATTCTTTTCTGTTTTATCTTGAGGGTGAAAGAAATCCAGGAACTCTGGCGCTGGGTAGCAAAGAGAAAACTTTAATATTTTGCTGCGGGTTTTGCTCGCGTGTTGAAAATTTTGCGGGTCCTGTCGAGGCATATTTCTCGCGCTCACGCTGCTCGAAACATGCCTCGCCACCCGCAAAATTTCAGCACGCGGAAGCGAAACCTAAAATAACTAAGACAGGACCCGCTAAAAGTTAATTATGAGTGATAAATTAAAAGAAAAGATTATGTCTTTGCCGGATACGCCGGGAGTTTATATTTTTAAGGACGCTGGCGGCGGGATTATTTATGTCGGTAAGGCCAAGTCGTTAAAGAAGCGGGTAGAGTCGTATTTTAGCCGATTCCTTGCTTCCAAGACGCAGGCAATGGTCTCTAAGATAGCGGATATAGAATACAAGTTGTGCCAGACGGAAAGTTTAGCGCTTATACTTGAGGCAAGCCTTGTCCATAAATACAAGCCTAAATATAACGTATCTTTGCGTGACGATAAGAGCTTTCCTCTGGTAAAGATAACCAATGAGGATTTCCCCGCTGTCTGTATTACTCGCAAGAGAGTTCTAGATGGCTCACGTTACTTTGGGCCTTATACAAGCGCAGGGCTTCTCAGGGAAGCGCTGAAAATTATCCGCAAATACTTTCCTTACCGTTCCTGCGAGAAGATGCCGCAGGAAGCCCGCATGTACTATAAAATCGGACTTGCTCCTGTTCCGGGGGAGACAAGTAAAAAAGAATATGCCAAAACCATCGAGAATATCTGTTTAATCTTAGAAGGTAAGACCGAATACTTGATTAAGAAATTATTGCAGGAAATGAATTTAAAATCCAAAGAGCAGAAATTTGAAGAGGCAGCAAGAATCAGGGATCAGATAGAAGCTTTAAGTGTAATGTCAGAGAGTGCAGGCCGCTATAGCCGCAAAGAAGAATTAGAGGATTTAAAGAATTTACTGCGCTTAGAAAAATTACCCGAGAAGATTGAAGCCTTTGATATCTCTAATATTTACGGTAAAGAAGCCACGGGTTCAATGGTCAGTTTTTATAAAGGTCTGCCGGATAAAAATAATTATCGGCGTTTCCGCATTAAAACTGTAGAAACAATAGACGACTATAAAATGCTCGCTGAGGTAGTAAAGAGGCGTTATTCCGGCTCGCTGAAGGAAGAATTAGCATTACCGGATTTAATCCTTATCGACGGAGGTAAATCCCATCTCTCAGTAGCCAATAAGGAGTTAGAAAAAATAGGTTCAAAAATTCCATTAGTCAGTATTGCCAAGGATAGGGAGAATATATATACTAGAGAGAAAAGATATCCCATAAAGTTAGATACAGATACGCCGGCACTTAATCTAATTCGCAGAATCCGCGATGAAGCGCATAGATTTGCGGTTTCATATCATCATATCTTAAGAAGAAAGAAGACCATTGGTAAATAAAAAGTTAACCCCTTTGGCTAAAAAAGTCTATAAGGTAGTATTAAGTATTCCTATGGGTGAGGTGCGCAGTTATAAGTGGGTGGCGCGTAAAATTGGTAAGCCTTGCGCGACGCGCGCCGTAGGACAGATTCTTAAACATAATCCCTGGCCCTTGATTATTCCCTGTCACCGGGTAATTTGTGCTGATGGAAAGTTAGGAGGATATGCCTCGGGTATAAAAAAGAAAAAGACTCTTTTAGATTTAGAGCAGCAGTTAAAGAAAGATATGGTATAATAAGTGAGGCCCAAACTTACAGAACGAAGTGAATGTAAGTTTGATGGCCGAACTTATCCCCCACCACTTTCGTATTTAGCCTATGCTATATTGAAAGTGGTGGGGGATTAAATTCGCGCAAATAACTTATATCGGAGTAAATCAAAATAGATGCTCTATAAGTTATGCGCTCATTTAAGGAGGGATGTGGGATGGAGATAAAAAGATATTTAAAATTAATGCTGGAGAAGAATGCTTCAGATATGTTTTATCGCGCCGGAGCCAATGTGCGCATGCGTATTGATGGTAAGGTGGTTTCAGTAGATGACAGGATTATAAGTTTGGATGAGGTCAACGATTCGGTAAAGGATTTAACCTCCAATGAACTCCGGGATTTTTTTCAGCGGAATTTAGATGTGGATTTCGGTATGTATATACCGGAACTTGACCATCGCTTTCGTATCAGTATCTTTATGCAACGCAACTGGCCAGCCTTGGTCATCAGAAATATCCGCTCTAATGTCCAGACCTTTGAGGAGCTCAATTTACCGACCAAGGTTTTACAAGAATTAGCCATGGAAAGCCGGGGTCTGGTTCTTTTGACGGGAAGCGCTGGTAGCGGCAAATCTACCACCATTGCCAGCATGATTGAATGTATTAATAATAATAGCAGCAAGCACGTTTTAACTATTGAAGAACCCATTGAATTTACTTTTAAAGATAAAAATTCTATTATCAATCAAAGAGAATTGAACCGCGATGTTTCATCGTATGCAGTGGCATTGCGCGCATTT